>JAFOCV010000085.1 GCA_017381015.1 Bacteroidaceae bacterium | reverse complement strand
TGCGAAACCATTCCGCAAATTTGCGAAGTCTAATTTCGGTTTGGAAATTGGACTTTTCAAAAAAAAAGTATGCGGCGCAATTTGCGATTAGACTTTTCAAAAATAAAAAGTCCAATTCCGGGTTGGAAATTAGACTTTTCAAAAAAAAAGCATGCGGCGCATTTTGCGATTAGACTTTTCATTTCTGCGGAATGGTTTCGCATTTTGCGCCAGCATTCCACAACTTTGGGGATAGGTTTCGCAATCCGGAATTGCATTTCCCAGACTCAGGGAATGGATTTTTGACCTCAGAATTGCATTTTCCAAGTCCATAGATAGGAATTTTGCCAACAAAATAACATTCTCGAAGTTTTGGAAATGAGTTTTTGCCCAAAGAAAAGCATTTCCGAAGCCTGAAGAGTGCTTTCCCAATGCAAGAATCGTATGAGAAGACTTTTGAACACAAAAAAAGGTCGGTACATACCAGCTTGCAGGCTAAGCATATACCGACACCTTATTAATATATATAATAGCTAGGCTATAATACTGTCATCGAGATAACCTGAATGGCTATAATCAGGCATACCATGGCAATGGGATAAACGGTGGCGTATGCCACGCTGGGGATATTGCTATCCACCATAGAATCGGCAGCTGCCAAACCTGGTGTAGAGGTCATACCACCAGTGATGGTACCCAGGAGGTCGAGCATGGATATCTTGAACACCAGACGACCTACTATCACAGCCACCAACATGGGTACGATGGTGAGCAATGCACCAACACCGAAAAGAAGAAGACCGCTCTCCTGGAAAGTGGAGACGAGGGTCTTGCCTGCAGAGGTACCTACCTCGGAGAGGAAGAGCAACAAGCCCAATTGGCGCAAGAGCTGATTGGAAGGACCAGACATTGACCAAATGATAGGACCTGTCTTGCCGATAGAACTCAACAATAGTGCCATGAGCAATACACCACCGGTAAGACCTGGTGAAATGCTCATACCAGAACCGAAGCTGATGTTCATCTTACCAACGATAACACCCAGCACAATACCCATGGCTATGGGGAAGAAATCGGTATCGGAAAGTATCTTGGCATTGTTGCCCAGCATGCATGCGAAGCCGTTAAGACCTTCCTTCTCACCTACTACCATCAGCTTGTCACCAAACTTTAGTTCCAATGTTTCAGAGGGAGTCAGGTCGATACCACTACGACGAACACGTGTGACGGTGCAACCGAAATTCTGATGCAAACGCAACTCGCCCAACTGCTTGCCAATCATCTTCTTGTTGGTAAGTAGCAATTGCTGGATATCCTGGTCATCAGCCAAGGGGAGCTCGCCATCCTTGCGCTCGCCAAGGAGAACTTCGGCTTGCTTCAAAGCGTCCTGCGAACCCACACACTGCACCCAATCATTCTTGTGCAACACGGTGATACCCATGGGAATGATAATCTTGTCGTCAGACTTCATTCTGGAGATAATAGCACCGGTCATATTGGCAAACTTCAGTTCCATCAACGTGCGTCCCACAACGGTATCATTGGTCACACGGAACAAACAGGTCTCCAGCTCGGGGAACTTGCTACGGCGCTGAGCATCCAATTCCTTTGCCTCCTTGACCAGGTCTATACGCATAATCTTGGGCAATAGTTTTACAAAGAGGATTACACCAATCACACCAAAAGGATAGGCTATACCATAAGAAATAGGAGCCAAGTCGTGCGTAGCCAGGTGCTTGGTGCTGTCAATGGCAACGGCCAAACCAGGAGTAGAGGTAAGAGCACCTGCCATCAGGCCCACAATACTGGGGGTGTCGATATCATAGAGATACTTAAGTCCCACACCGGTGAGAGCAGCCGAAAGAATAAGCAAACCGGTGATAACAATCAATGTCTTACCCTTGCTCTTGAAAGAATCGAAGAAACCAGGACCTGCCTGAATACCTATGGTGAAGATAAACAATACGAGGCCAAAATTGCCCAAATCCTTGGGAATGTGAACACCAAAATGTCCAAACAACAGGGCGATGAAGATAACCGCCGATACGTCCAACGAGACGCCCTTGATTTTGATTCTACCCAGCATAAATCCCAACGCCACGATCAGGAAAAGGGCAAAATACGATGATTTTAGCAAGTCTACGAGCATAATATTCGTTAAGTTATTATAATTTTCTTTGTAAAGGTATGACTATTTGTTTAATACACTGGAATTAGGCCACAAGAAATAGCCTTATTTATATAATGTGGATAAAAAACATATTCCTCATTTGTGCATTCCTCATTATTTTTTATTACCTTTGCACGCTGAATACACCCATCAGAATACTTTTCCCGTATTTTGGTGGATGAAATATGCTACTTTTGACAAATAATAAATAAAGATAATAAACCAATGAACATTTCATTTGAAAAGACAGGCAACGTAACTGCCCTACTTACTATTACACTTGCTAAGGCTGACTATGCAGCTGAAGTAACAAAGACATTGAAGACATACCGCAAGAGAGCTCAGGTGCCCGGTTTCCGTCCCGGTCAGACTCCCATGAGCTTGATTGAGAAGCGCTTCGGCCAAGAGGCTCAGGCAGACGCTATAAACAACATGCTTGGTACTGAGCTTTACAAGTATATCCGCGAGGAGAAGATTGACATCCTGGGCGAGCCCCTTCCCAGCGACAAGCAGGGCGAGGTTAGCTTCGAGGCTGACGAGCAGACCTTCGTATTCGACATCGCTCTAGCTCCTCAGATGGATGCTAAGATTAGCGCTGACGACCAGGTAGAGTACTACAACATCAGCGTAGAGGACTCTATGATTGACCAGCAGGTACAGATGTACGCTAGCCGTGCAGGTGGCTACCAGAAGGTGGAAGAGTACCAGGCTAAGGATATGGTAAAGGGTACTATCACCGAGCTAGACGAGAATGGCCAGGTAGTAGAAGGCGGCATCGAGGTAGAGGCTGCTGTAATGTTGCCCGACTATATGAAGAACGAGGACCAGAAGCAGAAGTTCGATGGTGCAAAGGTAGGTGACGTTATCGTATTCAACCCCTCTGTAGCATTTGCCAGCGACGTGGAGCTTTCTTCTCTATTGAAGATTACCAAGGAGGAGGCTGCTCAGAAGACCGGCGACTTCCAGTACCAGATTAGCGAAATCACTCGCTATGAGGCACACGCTGTTAACCAGGAGCTGTTTGACCAGGTATTGGGCGAGGGCAAGGTAAGCGACGAGGAAGGTTTCCGTGCAAACATCAAGGAGACTCTGGAGAGCCAGTACCACATCGATAGCGACTTCCGTTTCATGATGGACTTGAAGAAGTACTTGGTTGCACGTGTTGGCGAGGTTGAGTTCCCCGAGGAGATGCTTAAGCGCATCATGAAGTTGAACAACAAGGACAAGGACGACGAGTTCATCGAGAAGAACTTTGCTCCCAGCGTGGAAGAGTTGAAGTGGCACCTTATCAAGGAGCAGCTCTGCGACCAGTTGGACATCAAGGTAGAGCAGGCAGACGTAATGGAGACCGCCAAGGAGGTTGCTCAGATGCAGTTTGCACAGTATGGCATGAACAACATTCCTGCTGACGTACTGGAAAACTATGCTAAGGGCATGCTTGAGAACAAGCAGCAGGCTGAAGGCCTAGTCACTCGCACCGTAGAGCGCAAGCTTGGTGTTGCAGCAAAGCAGGTTGTTACTCTAGTGGAGAAGACCGTTAGCTTGGACGAATTCAACAAGGCTTTTGAGGCATAATCAATAAGCACTGAGATAAACTAACCCTCTCCCCCATTCTCCTTTCTGGCAAAACAAGAAAAACGGAAAGCAGTATGTGGGAGAGTTTTCATTTAGTGATGCGAAACACATGTCCCATCACCTATATACAATATTAATATATATAATACATGAAAGACTTTCGCAAATTTGCTACCAGCAAAATGGGTATCAATGGTATGGTTTTTGACGACATCGTCTCTATGCAAAACCAGTACATGAACCCATACATTCTGGAAGAAAGACAGTTGAACGTGACTCAGATGGATGTATTCAGCCGTCTGATGATGGACAGAATCATATTCCTGGGCACTCAGATTGACGACTATACCGCCAATACCCTGCAGGCTCAGCTTCTATACTTGGATAGTGTAGACCCCGGTAAGGACATCAGCATCTATATCAATTCTCCCGGCGGCAGCGTGTATGCAGGCCTTGGCATCTATGACACAATGCAGTTTATCCAAAGCCCCGTGGCTACCATCTGCACTGGTATGGCGGCTTCGATGGCAGCCGTGTTGCTTGTATCTGGCCAGGAGGGCAAGCGTTCTGCCTTGCAGCACTCAAGAGTCATGATTCATCAGCCCCTTGGTGGTGCTCAAGGTCAGGCTTCTGACATTGAGATTACCGCTCGCGAGATACTCAAGTTGAAGAATGAATTATACTCTATCATTGCCGACCACTCTCACCAACCCTTCGACAAGGTATGGGCAGATAGCGACCGTGACTATTGGATGACCGCTCTGGAAGCCAAGGAGTATGGCATGGTGGATAATGTATTGTCACGTAAAGCCTAATATACAAGAATGGCAAAGAAAAGCGTAAATCATTGTTCGTTCTGTGGCAGAAGCGAGAAGGAAGTACCTCTGATGCTCAACGGCATTGCAGGATTTATCTGTAGCGATTGCGTGGAGACGGCTCATCAGATTGTGAGCGAGAATCTCAAGCATCGCAAATCAGATAGCGACTTCGATGCCAGCATTCCACTGAAACGTCCCACTGAAATCAAAGCCAAACTAGATGAATATGTCATCGGTCAGGATGAAGCAAAGATTGCTCTGTCCGTGGCGGTGTACAATCACTACAAGCGCTTGCAACAACAGGCCCTGATGAAGAATAGCAAGGATGATGAAGTGGAGATTGAAAAGAGCAACATCATCATGATTGGTTCCACGGGTACGGGTAAGACTCTGTTGGCTCGCACCATCGCCAAGCTATTGGATGTTCCATTTACCATAGTGGATGCTACGGTGCTTACCGAGGCTGGATATGTGGGCGAAGACGTGGAAAGCATCCTATCACGATTGCTACAAGCCGCAGATTATGACCAGCCAAAGGCCGAGCGTGGCATTGTCTTCATCGACGAGATAGACAAAATTGCCAGAAAGGGCGACAACCCCAGCATCACGAGAGACGTTAGCGGTGAGGGTGTGCAGCAGGGCTTGCTCAAACTGTTGGAAGGCAGCATTGTGAATGTTCCTCCCAAGGGCGGACGCAAGCATCCCGACCAGGACTATGTTCATATGGACACCCGCAACATCCTGTTCATCTGTGGCGGTGCATTTGATGGCATTGAGCGCAAGATTGCTCAGCGCATGAACACTCACACCGTGGGTTACAACAATGTATCTGCACGTCACAACATAGATAGCAAGAATCTACTGAAATACATTCAGCCTCAAGACCTGAAGAGTTTCGGTTTGATTCCCGAACTTATCGGACGTCTGCCTGCTCTCACATATTTGCAACCCCTTGACAGAGAGGCTTTGCGCAACATCCTCACCGAGCCCAAGAACTCGCTAATCCGTCAGCAGAAGAAACTATTCTCTATGGATGGAGTAAATCTGGAGTTCACCCCAGAGGCTTTGGAGGTAATGGTGGACAAGGCTATGGAGCGCAATCTGGGCGCGCGTGGCTTGAGAGGTATCGTGGAATCGGTGATGACCGATTTGCAATTCTCCACCCCTGGCACCGACTGCAAGGAGATAACAATCACCGCAGATTATGTGCGCGAGCAATTGGCTAAATCCGAGGTATTGTAATCACATAAAAATAGTATAAAAAACTCTGCCGTTTGGCTTCTGAAAATATGGAAGTTGAACGGCAGAGTTTTTATCACTTTGTACAATGTCTTTTGATACATTTTTACGAATAAACAAAGCAGAAAGTTGAGAAAAAGAGAAGACGGAAAGCACAAAAAACAGGAAAAATGAGTATAAACTAGTAAAAGTTTTCATATTTACGGTAGGAAAACCTTTTGAAAATTCGGATTATTTATTACCTTTGTAGACGAGCGCCTATATCTGCAACAAGCACTATGGATAAAATTGACCTTATTTCTAAGCTAAAACGTTATTTTGGATTTAGCTCATTTAAAGGGCAGCAAGAGGAAGTTATCAACAACCTTTTGCAGGGTAACGATACCTTTGTATTAATGCCTACGGGTGGCGGTAAGAGTTTGTGTTACCAACTGCCTGCACTCATCATGGATGGAACAGCCATCGTTTTGTCTCCACTGATAGCACTGATGAAAAATCAGGTTGATGCCATCAGACAGGTAAGCGAGGATGACGGCATAGCACATTATTTAAATTCCAGTCTCTCACGCCAACAGGTGGACGAGGTAAAGAATGATATACAGGCTGGACGCACAAAACTATTGTATGTTGCTCCCGAATCCCTCACAAAGGAAGAAACAAAGGAATTCCTGCGCAACATAAAGGTTAGTTTTTATGCCGTGGACGAAGCACACTGTATTTCGGAATGGGGTCATGATTTCCGTCCCGAGTACAGAAGAATACGTCCTGTGGTAAATGAAATAGGTCGTGCTCCCATAATTGCGCTTACTGCTACGGCTACGGACAAAGTCAGACGAGACATCAAGAAGAGCCTGGGCATACTGAAGGCCAACGACTATGTAAGCTCGTTCAATCGCGCCAACCTATATTATGAGGTTCGTCCGAAGACCAAAGACGTAGACAAGGACATAGTGCGCTTCATAATGCAGCATTCTGGCAAAAGCGGCATCGTGTATTGTCTGTCTAGAAAGAAAGTGGAACAATTGGCAGAAATCCTGCGCGCAAACAATATTAATGCCAGGGCTTACCATGCCGGCATGGACACCGTGGAGCGCAACCAAACACAGGACGACTTTATCATGGAGCGCCTTGATGTCATCGTTGCCACTATAGCCTTTGGTATGGGCATTGACAAGCCGGACGTGCGCTTTGTGATACACTATGACATACCCAAGAGCCTGGAAGGCTATTACCAAGAAACAGGTAGAGCTGGTAGAGATGGCGGAGAAGGCATCTGTCTGGCATTCTATGCTCCCAAGGACCTTGTTAAACTGAAGAAATTTATGGAAGGCAAGCCTGTGTCTGAACAAGATATAGGCAACCAACTTTTAGCAGAGACAAAAGCCTACGTAGAGAGTAGTGTGTGCCGCAGAAAATTGCTATTGCATTACTTTGGAGAAAATTACCCTGAGGAAAATTGCCACAGATGCGACAATTGTTTGCACCCACACGAGAATATCGAGGGCAGCAAGGGACTGCTTGCCGTACTGAAAGCAATTCAAGGCGTCAAGGGCAAATTCAAAGTGGACCACATAGTAAACATCATCATGGGCGTGGAGACAGAAGAAATCATCTCGCATTGCCATGACCAATTGCCCGAGTTTGCTTGTGGCACCGCTCATGACCAAGCATATTGGAATGCTCTTATACGCCAGGGTATATTATCCGGATATATTGAAAAGGAGGTGGAAAACTATGGCTTGCTGAAAGTTACCAAAGCCGGCAAAAAGTTTATGACAGCTCCAGAGGAATTCTTCTTCACCGAGAATTGCGAGTTTAGCGACTACGAATCAGAAGCCGAGGAAGGTACTGCTGTATTAGACGAGACATTGCTTAAGATGTTGCGCGACCTGAGAAGAGCACGCGCACATGCCTTGAACATACCTCCATACGTCATCTTCCAGGACAGTTCGATGGAGGCCATGGCAACAATGTATCCCATCACATTGGCAGAATTGCAAAACATACCCGGTGTTGGCCAAGGTAAGGCACAACGATATGGTAAAGAGTTCTGCGAACTGATAAAAAAACATTGTGAGGAAAACGACATAGAGCGTCCACTGGATTTGCGTGTACGCACCGTTGCCACCAAGAGCAAGTTGAAAGTCAGCATAATACAAAAGGTGGACAGAAAACTGGACTTAGAGGATATTGCTGATGGTCTGGGACTGGAATTCAACGAATTGCTTGACGAAATGGAAGCAATCGTATATAGCGGTACCAAACTGGATATCAGCTACTACCTGGAGGATGTAATGGACGAGGATTACATGCTTGATATCTACGATTATTTCCACGACGAATCGGAGACTGACAGATTATCTGTAGCCATAAAAACACTTGGTCCAGACTATGATGAAAACGATATCCGATTGGTACGAATCAAGTTCCTTTCTGAGTTGGCGAATTAGCAAAAAATAATACCAAAAGAGGACTATAAATATTGATTCAGATACAGAGACTGAGGCCGTCTGGGGGCTTCAGTCTCTTTCTTTCCATGCAGACCAGAATATTGACAAGTTTTCACCCCATAATTTCAAAACAGACAGCCTCTTTCTGGAAGTCATTTTTTGGGTATACAAACGTGATTGTTCACACCATGTCTGTGCCCAACAAATCCTTCGTCAGGAAATAAAGCAAAAAGCTTTTTTGATTGGATTTTCACTCACTTATTAGGCACTTTGGGCTTCGCCCGTAGGTTCTTTCGTTCGGAAATAAAACAAAAAGACCTTTTTGCTTTGAATTTCGCTCACTTATTCGTACCTTTGTCCCAGAATATAAATACAAAACTTCAGACCCATATGGCATCATTTATTGAAGACAAGATTGTGATGGACGGTCTAACTTACGACGACGTCCTATTGGTACCCGCTTACTCAGAGGTATTACCCCTGAATGTAGAATTGAGTACTAAGTTTTCACGCAACATCGATTTGAAGATTCCTTTCGTAACAGCTGCTATGGACACTGTTACCGAAGCTAAGATGGCTATTGCTATTGCTCGCGAGGGCGGTATCGGTGTTATCCACAAGAATATGAGCATCGAAGACCAGGCTCGCCAGGTTGCTATCGTTAAGCGTGCCGAGAACGGTATGATTTACGACCCCGTTACTATTAAGCGTGGTAGCACTGTGGCTGATGCGCTAGCTTTGATGGCAGAATATCACATTGGCGGTATACCCGTAGTTGACGACGAGAATCATCTGGTTGGTATCGTTACCAACCGTGACCTTCGCTTCGAGCGCAATACTCAGCGCCTGGTAGACGAGGTGATGACTAGCGAAAACCTGGTTACCACAAGTGCTGGTACTGATTTGCTGGCTGCTAGCGATATCCTTCAGGAGAACAAGATTGAAAAGTTGCCCGTAGTTGATGAAGACAACCACCTAATCGGTCTTATCACATACAAGGATATCACCAAGGCTAAGGATAAGCCCATGGCATGTAAGGACTCTAAGGGCCGCCTCCGTGTAGCCGCTGGTGTGGGTGTTACTCACGACACTTTCCAGAGAATGAGCGCATTGGTAGAAGCTGGTGTTGACGCTATCGTTATTGACACCGCTCACGGACATAGCAAGTCTGTAATTGAGAAGCTTAAGGAAGCCAAGGCTCACTTCCCCAATGTGGACATCGTTGTTGGTAATGTAGCAACAGGCGAGGCTGCCAAAATGCTAGTGGAAGCTGGCGCTGACGGTGTCAAGGTAGGTATCGGTCCTGGTAGTATCTGTACCACTCGTGTGGTAGCAGGTGTGGGTGTACCTCAGTTGAGCGCAGTATACGATGTGGCTTATGCTCTTAAGGGCACAGGTGTACCCTTGATTGCTGATGGTGGTTTGCGCTACTCAGGCGACGTTGTTAAAGCATTGGCAGCTGGTGGTTACTGTGTAATGATTGGTTCACTAGTAGCTGGTACTGAAGAAAGTCCTGGCGACACAATCATCTACAATGGCCGTAAGTTTAAGAGCTATCGTGGTATGGGTTCTTTGGAAGCTATGGAATGTGGTTCTAAGGACCGTTATTTCCAGGGCGAAGTTAGCAATGTGAAGAAGCTCGTGCCAGAGGGTATTGCCGGTCGCGTTCCTTACAAGGGCAGTGTTCAGGAAGTTATATACCAATTGATTGGTGGTTTGCGTAGCGGTATGGGATATTGCGGTGCAGGCACAATCGAGGCTCTACACAACGCTAAGTTTGTAAGAATCACTAATGCTGGTGTGCTCGAGTCACATCCTCACGATGTAACTATTACTAGCGAGGCACCTAACTATAGTCGTCCTCAGTAATAAAACATAGGAATTAACCCCTAATCGGTCGAAATTGTTTGTTTAGCAAATTACAACAATCTAATGGCCGATTGGGGATTAATTTTGACCATTTAATAAGAAACCTCTATTTAGGCTAGTTTTCCATGAAGAAACTCTTCTTGATATCTTGTGCGTTGCTATCATCACTACTAAGTGTAGCTCAGAAAGAGGCAGACCCAGTGGTAATGACAGTAGCCAATGAACCCATTACACGTTCTGAGTTTGAATACAACTTCAACAAAAATAATACAGAAGACGTAGTTGACAAAAAAACAGTGCGCGAATATGCTGACTTGTATGCCATATACAAGATGAAGGTACGTGCTGCTTTGGATGCAAAGATGGATACTATTTCATCTTTCCAAAAGGAGTTTAAACATTATCGCGATATGCAGATTCGCCCACTGTTGGTACCCGAAGTTGTCATCGAACAACAGTGTCAGGATTATTACAATGGAATGCTGGAAATGCTTGAAGGCAAGGACCTTATACGTCCTGCTCACATTCTGGTAATGGTCTCACAGAAAGCCTCACCACAAGAACAAGAGGCTAAACGCCAATTGGCAGATAGCATCTATAATGCCATCGTACAGGGTGAAGATTTTGAACGACTTGCACTGGAAAAGAGCGATGATACTCAGAGTGCAAGGGAAGGTGGCGCTCTGCCCTGGATAGGTCCCGGCAATACACTTCAGGAATTTGAGGATGTTGCTTACTCATTGCAGGTGGGAGAAATGAGCAAACCTTTCCTGAGCCCCGTGGGATATCACATCATCAAGATGCTCGACCGCAAGCAATTGGAACCATTTGACACCTTGCATCCACAAATACATCGTTTTATGGAGCAACGTGGTGTTCATGAGCGTTTGGCATCTAATGCTCTCGATTCTATTTCAAAAAAATATGCTGGCAAATATACTACCGAACAAATCCTTGACATAGAAACTGAGCGTCTGTGCAACGAGAATCAAGAACTCAAGTATCTAGTTAAAGAATATCACGATGGACTCCTACTATACGAATTGTGCTCTACACAGATATGGGAGCCTGCTAAGACGGATACATTGGGATTAGAGAAATATTTTAAAACCAACAAGAAACAATACCAATGGGACACTCCACACTTCAGTGGTATGATGTTTTATTGTAAAAATCAGGAAGACGTAAAAACTGTAAAGAAACTTCTTTCAAAAGAAAAAGACGATTCAAAGTGGATTTCTCTCGTACGCGAACACTACAATAAGGATAGCGTAATGGTCAGAATGGACAAGCGTCTTTTTGTAAAAGGAACCAACAATAACGTTGACGCGCTGGTTTTCAAGGTAAAAAATACAGAAATAAAAGCTATTGATGGCTATCCCTACGTAGGATTTGTGGGCAAGATTCTCAAGAAAGGTCCTGCAAAATGGACAGATGTAGGTGCTAAGGTAATTCAGGATTATCAAAAGCATCGCGAGAATGAATATGTAGAGAAGCTACGCAAACAATATCTTGTAGTAATAAACGAAGAAGCGCTTTCTACGGTTAACAAACACTAAAAAGAAAAATGAAGAAACTGATATCTTTTGTTATTTTTACAATAACCTCACTAATCTCTTTTTCTCAAAACAATGTAGTTGATGAAGTGGTGTGGGTGGTGGGCGACGAAGCTATTCTGCTATCTGACGTCGAGCGCATTCGCAACTATTACGGCACGTCTCTCAAAGGTAACCCTTATTGTGTGATACCAGAGGAACTGGCTGTACAGAAACTATTCCTTCATCAGGCTGCCTTGGATAGTATAGAAGTGAGTGATGTAGAAGTAAACAGATATGTAGAGGCAGAAGTCAACCATAAGGTAATGGAGGCAGGAAGCAAGGAAAAGCTAGAAGAGTACATGCAAATGCCTATGAAGAAAATCCGTGAGGAAATCTTTGAACAGACACGTACCAGATTGCTGATGCAACAGGTCAAGAATGCCTTAACAAAAGATATCAAGGTGACACCTGCCGAGGTTCGCCGTCATTATAGCAGAATGCCCGAAGATAGTCTTCCATTCATTCCCACACAAGTAGAGGTTCAGATACTGGTTCAGCATCCAAAAATTGCACGAGATGAGATAGAACGAGTAAAGGAACAGTTGCGTGGTTGGGCAGAACGTGTCACTAATGGTAGCACCAGTTTCTCTGCTTTGGCACGTATGTTTAGCCAGGATGAAGGTACAGCACGCCAAGGCGGCGAATTGGATTATTCTGGCAAGACCGACTTTGACCCTGCCTTTGCCAATGTAGCATTCTCTCTGACAGACCCCAACAAGGTAAGTAAAGTTGTACAGAGCGAATATGGTTTCCACATCATCCAGTTGATAGACAAGCGTGGCGATAAAATCAAGGTGCGCCATATATTACGTCGCCCTGAAGTGGACCCTAAGGACATCGAGGCATGCTTGGCAAGATTGGACTCTATCTCAACGGATATCAAAGCTGGAGAATTTACCTTCGAGATTGGCGCACAAGAGATTTCTGATGACAAGGACACCCGCTACAACCATGGTATAATGGTAAATACCAAGGAACAAACTGGCGAGCGTACAACTCGCTTTGAAATGGGAGAATTGCCCGGAGAAATAGCGCGCATTGTGGCAACAATGGAAATTGGCGAGATTTCCAAACCCTTCTCCATGATTGACAGAAGAGGAAAAGAAGTGTGCGCCATCATCAAACTGAAAAACAGAATACCTGCACACAGAGCTTCTATAACTGAAGATTTCCAAATACTGAAAGGTGCCATTGAAATACAAAAGAAAGAAGAATTTATCCAAAACTGGATTAAGGAAAAACAAAAGAGCACCTATGTAAGAATCAAACAAGGATGGGGCGATTGCGAATTTACCTATCCTGGTTGGGTCTTCTAATTACATTTTATCTCTTTGCAAATACGTACATTTATAATAAGCCTGATAGTACTAATGCTACATTCAACTATAGCATTAGCACAGAGTGAGAGTAGAATTTATCTTCTGCACTCAGATAGATTGTTTCATGACTCAAACGTAGACGCCAAGGCTCAGATATTGGTGGGCAATGTTCAGTTTAGGCATGAAGATATATTAATGTATTGCGATAGTGCATTGTTTTATGAGCAATCAAATAGTTTGGATGCTTTTGGCAATGTGCGAATGCTTCAGGGAGACACGGTAAGCCTGGATGGTGACATTTTGTATTACAATGGTTTGGACAAGTTGGCACGTGTGAGAAACAACGTTGTCCTTGTACATGGAAATACTACTCTCTATACCGACTCTTTGGATTATGACAGGCTATACAATGTGGGATATTTCTTTGAAGGCGGAAGACTGGTAACACCAGACAATGACATGACATCCGACTGGGGAGAATATCGTCCCGACCTAAAACTGGCTATCTTCAACTATAATGTGCACATGGTGAGCCCTGCACCTCCACAAAAGGCCAGGACCGTCTTGCAATCCGACACATTATATTATTATACGGAGACTTCCGTGGCAAATACCGGAGGACCCAGTACGATAGATGATGGTGATAGCCACATATACACGGAGTATGCGTATATGAATACCAATACGAATCATCTGACACTATTGCAAAGAAGTGAGATGAGCAGTCCTGGTAAGAAAATTATTGGCGACAGTATTGTGTGGCACAGCACAGACTCTGTTGGCGAAGCTTTTGGTAATGTAATATATACTGACATTATCAACAAGAATGCCATGACGGGAAACTATTGCTACTACAATGACAAACTAGGTTATACACTTGGTACTGACTCGGCTTGTGTCATGGACTTTTCTCAAGGTAGTGATACTATGTATATGCATGCTGATAGTATTAAGATGTATACACATAACATCAAGACCGACTCCGTGTACAGAACCATGCACGCATACAACCACGTGCGCATGTTCAGACATGATATGCAGGGAGTATGCGACTCATTGGTGTATCTCTCCAACGATTCTGTGATTCAAATGCACAAGGACCCTATTCTTTGGATGGGAGAGCAGCAATTGCTTGGTGAAGAGATACAGGCATTTATGAATGATAGCACTCTTGATAGCGTATATGTACTTAGACAAACTCTGTCATGCGAGCGACTGGATAGCATACATTACAACCAAGTAGCTGGACACGAGATGCATTCATATATGAAAAATGGCGAATTGCATACTACCCACGTTATTGGCAATGTTATCTTGAATTATTACCCTATAGACGAGGACAGTTTGATGGTTGCTCTCAACCACATGGAAAGTACTGAGATGAAGATGTTTATGGGCGAAAACCGCAAGATAAAAAAAATATGGATGCCTGCCGCAGAGGGCACATTCTACCCTATCCCGATGATACCATCCAATGTCAGATATCTGGAGAACTTTCAGTGGTTTGACTATGTTAGACCTACAAGTCCACAAGACATTTTCAATTGGAGAGGTAAGCACGAAGGAAGCGAATTGAAAAAATCTGTACAACGCAAAGCTCCGCTCCAGGAGTTGAATAAATTAGGCAAGCAAAATGGGAATGTTCAAAACAAGAGAACCAAGAAAGTTTCGACACATTAGTATTTACACTGATGAGCGCCGTGACAAATTGGCCAAACTAATTGAGGACACGAAGCGAGAAAAGGGAGAATTGCCTCCAAAGGAATACGATGCTTCTAAAGTGAATTTCAAAGGCAAATTCTCGGAATTTACCCCTCGCACACAAAGATTTACAGAAGGCGGACGCGGCATGGTTAAATGGCCCGTAGCCTTGATAATCTGCATTCTATTAATATGGTTCACTCGTTGGTTGATGACCGGCGATTTTAGTTTTTGATTCTTAACGCAAGTGGATATAATTCATCTTTTGCCTGATTCTGTAGCAAATCAAATTGCTGCAGGAGAAGTTATCCAACGCCCAGCCTCTGTAGTGAAAGAGTTGGTGGAAAATGCTATTGACGCAGGAGCTGCCAACATAGAAGTACACATACAAGACGCTGGTCGCACGTGTATTCAGATAATTGACGATGGCAAAGGTATGTCCGAAACTGACGCACGACTAGCCTTTGAGCGACATGCTACAAGCAAGATAACGAGTGCCGAGGATTTATTTACCCTAAGAACCATGGGATTCAGAGGTGAAGCCCTCCCCTCGATAGTAGCCGTTGCACAGGTAACTCTTCAGACACGAACCCACGATTCCGAGTTGGGAACACGTCTGGAAATAGAAGGTGGGCGAGTTCTGAGTCAGAAACCTTGCGTCTGCCCTGTAGGAGCCAATTTTGAGGTCAGAAACTTATTTTTCAACATTCCCGCACGCCGAAAATTTCTGAAATCTAACCAGACAGAACTGAATAATATAATTCAAGAGTTTGAACGCATAGCTCTTGTTAATCATTCTGTAAGTTTTAGCCTCATCTGCGATGGTAATACATCGCTTCGCTTGATGGCTTCCAACCAAAGACGTCGTATCATAGATATCTTTGGCAAGAAGACGGGAGATATTCTAGTAGCCGTTGACGTAGAAACCACATTGGTTAAGATAGAAGGATTTGTTGGTCGACCAGAATCTTCGCGCAAGAAGGGAGCACATCAGTATTTCTTCGTGAACGGAAGATATATGCGCCATCCCTATTTTGCCAAGGCTGTGTCTAATGCTTTCGATGGTTTAATACCTGATGGAGAGCAGATTCCTTTCTTTCTGTACCTGACCATCGACCCTGCCAACATAGACGTAAACATCAGTCCTACGAAGACGGAAGTAAAATTTGAAAATGAGCAAGCTATCTGGCAAATAATCCATGCCGGAATCAGAGAGTCATTGGGACGCTTCAATGCAATGCCTACCATTGACTTTGACAATGCTCAAGAATCAGAAATTCCTGTCATGGATGCCAGCAGAAAGGACGTTGCACCTCCGACGGTATCCTTTGATGCATCATATAATCCTTTCACTAAGTCCAGCCATAATTCTGCAACCAGTTATTCTCCCTCTCAACCAAACGTGGGACGTACAAGCGTTTCCGGTTGGGAAGAGATGTATACACAACTTTTGAGCAATGCAGAAAGCAAGCAAAAGCCTGACGAAGAACTCTTTCCCTCTGAAGAATTTGCGCAAGAGGAAGTGAGCAGTCTGCACTTTCAATATCGTGGGCAATACATTATCTCTGCCAGCAATTCTGGATTGATGCTAATTGATCAGCATAGAGCTCATATCCGCGTGTTGTATGACAAGTATTTAAGACAGATTTCCAACGAGGAGCATGTCACACAAGGATTACTCTTTCCCGAACTGCTTACCCTATCACCCTCGGATGCACAAATCCTGGAAGACTTGATGCAAAAAGTACGTTCGCTCGGATTTGACATTTCATCCATTGGTGGAGGCAGTTACACCATCAATGGAGTTCCCTCGGGATTTGAAGGGCTAAGTCCACAAAACATCATACAAAACATGATTGACTCCGTCAGAAATGGAGGCAAAGGCGATATGTCTGAATACACTCATCGTATCACTTTGTCACTAGCAAAAATGTCGGCAATAGTGGAGGGACAAATCCTTTCACAATCTGAAATGGAGCAACTTATAGGTGATTTGCTCAAAAGCACTAATCCCAATCTGACTCCCGACGGAAAAACCATTATTGCTATCCTAAAACAGGAAAGTATCAGCAAAATGTTTGCATGATTTTCATCGCAGAAGTATAATTGCTGCGCTTATATCAATATAGTTGGGGATATAAACAACATTTTTGGCTTAAAAAAATACCATATTAATTTTATTTTGTAACTTTGTGTCGAAAAATAAATGTATTTATACACCTCTGAGAAACAAGAGGAATTTATTTTCAAAGCAACCAGTAACTAATGTTTAAAGTTATGAAAAAAATGATGTTTTTGCTAGCCTTTGCTAGTTTGTCTGCTGGAGCATTTGCTCAGGAGACTCGTACAACAGAAATCCCCACCCAAAAGGACAAAGTAATTACAAATGGTTTTTGGGACAATTGGTTTGTTGATTTCGGCGGAGACTTCATTAGTAACTACTCAAATCAAGAGCTTAATGTAAGTGCCAATCCATTTGCAATGGTGCGTGGCAACTTTGGTTTTGATGCCAGCCTAGGTAAGTGGGCAACACCTTCTTTTGGTATGCGTGCCAAATTCCAGGCAGCTTGGGGCAGAACAGTATATAATAATTACATTGAAGACAACACTCTGTACAATCAGGTGAATATCAGCTTGCAGCCCATGATTAATCTTCATAATCTATTTGCTGGCTACAAGCCCCGCGTATGGAATACCATTGCATATGCAAGCGTTGGCTATGAGCGCAATATTGACGACAAGATTAATTCTGCTATTGTAGGTTGCGGTTGGTTGAACACCTTCAACGTAACAAAACGTTTCCATATCAATGTAGACATCTATGCAAATATGGGTGATTTAGCCATGGATGGAGATAAATACCCACATTTATATGGTGCCCCCTTAGTTGCAGAAGGCAATGATTGGCAACTCGGATGGAGCATCGGTTGTGGTTTCAACCTGGGCAAAGTTGGTTGGGACAATGCTCCTGACGTAGATGCCATCATGGCAATGAACAATGCTCAGATAGAAGCACTAAACGCCACACTCGCTCAACAACAAACAGAGAACACCCGACTTCATCAGCTGATGAAGAGCCACAAGTGCCCAGAACCTAGAGTAATGGCCCAAATCGTCACCACCAGTGCATCTGTATTCTTCAATATCAACAAGAGCAAGATTGCATCCAAGAAGGACCTAGTCAATGTAAAGGAACTGGCAGAATGCGCCAAGGCTACAGGCAAGACAATCGTTGTCACTGGTTATGCCGACTCCAACACTGGTAGCGCAGAGTACAATCAGAAGCTTTCTCTTCGCCGCGCAGAAACCGTTGCCAAGGAACTGGTAAAGATGGGCTTCTCTGAGGAAAAGATAGAAGTTGTTGGCAAGGGTGGAGTAAAGGACCTGGAGCCAATATCATATAACCGCCGTGTTGTTGTTACCCTAAAGTAATCTATAAATAATCAAATATTTTAGGAGGGAGGCAAGACATGCTTCCCTCTTATCAATCAAAAAATGGAAGAAAAGAAAAGAATCATACTTACTGGCGACCGCCCAACAGGCCGTCTGCACATAGGTCACTACGTAGGTAGTTTGAGACGTCGCGTAGAGTTGCAAAACGAAGGCAATTACGACAAGATGTACGTATTCATTGCCGATGCACAGGCACTCACAGACAACATTGACAACCCTGAGAAGGTACGTCAGAATGTAATCGAAGTAGCATTGGATTATCTCGCATGCGGCCTTGACCCCGAGAAGGTAACCATCTTTATCCAGAGCCAAATCCCTGAGCTTTGCGAACTATCATTCTACTTCATGGACCTTGTATCCGTATCACGTCTTCAGCGCAACCCCACCGTCAAGACAGAAGTACAGATGCGTGGCTTTGCAGGCGAGAGCATACCCGTAGGTTTCTTCACCTACCCCATCAGCCAAGCTGCCGACATTACTCTCTTCAAGGCAACCACCGTTCCTGCCGGTCAGGACCAGGAACCTATGCTTGAGCAGAGCCGCGAAATAGTTCGTCGCTTCAACAATATCTATGGCGAAACTCTCGTTGAGCCCAATATCATGCTTCCAAGCAATTCGGCATGTTTACGCCTTCCCGGCACTGATGGTAAGGCCAAGATGTCCAAGTCGCTTGGCAATTGCATCTATCTAAGTGATACCGCCAAGGAACTGAAGAAGAAGGTGAATAGCATGTACACCGACCCAGAGCACATCCATATCGAACAGCCCGGTCATCTCGAGGGAAATACAGTATTCACATACCTCGATGCCTTCTGTACTGACGAAGATTTCGAAAAGTATTTGCCTGAATACAAGAATCTCGATGAGCTAAAGGCACACTACACTCGTGGCGGCTTGGGCGATGGCACCTGCAAGAAGTTCCTCTACAATGTATTGAACGACCGTCTCACTCCCATTCGTGAGCGTCGCCTGGAACTACAGAAAGACATCCCAGCTATCTACGAGATGCTACGCAAGGGTTGCGAACGCGCAAGACAAGCAGCCATGGAAACCATGGACGAGGTAAGAAAGGCAATGAAAATCACTTATTTCGATGATGCCGAACTTATCCAAGAGCAAGCCAAGCGCTATGCTGCTCAAAAATAATATTACGACGTATTGTCTGTCCTCTCATCAACAAGAGAACCAATATATTTAAGCAATAGCTCTAATTTTACGTCGCAAAACCAAAATTAAGTGACGAAAAGTTTGCTCGTTCCGTAGAAATATCATACCTTTGCAACGCATTTCTACGGAAAGCAAGGGCAATTAGCTCAGCTGGTTCAGAGCATCTGCCTTACAAGCAGAGGGTCGGCGGTTCGAATCCGTCATTGCCCACAAAAAAGAAGTGGTGGAAAGAAACTGACAGCGTCTCCTCGGAGCATGTCAGTTTTTTTTGTTTTAATAGAATAGAAAAATGGAATTAAGTCTCCTCTCTGCTATTAGCCCCATCGATGGACGCTATCGTAGCAAAACCGAGCCCTTGGCAGGTTATTTTTCAGAGTACGCACTAATCAAGTATCGTGTACGAGTTGAAATCGAGTATTTTATTGCATTGTGCGAGTTGCCCCTACCCCAATTGGCAGACTTCCCCGCATCAGCAGAAACACTGCGCAATATCTACCTTAATTTCAGCGAGGCAGATGCTCAGCGAGTAAAGGACATCGAGAGCATCACCAATCACGATGTTAAGGCTGTGGAATATTTCATCAAAGAGCAGTTCGATAAGATTGGCGGCCTCGATTCATACAAAGAATTCATACATTTTGGCCTTACCAGCCAGGATATCAACAATACCAGTGTTCCCTTGAGCATCAAGGAGGCTTTGGAGGAAGTATATTATCCTCAGATAGAGCAGCTAATCGAGCAGCTACGCACCTATGCCGAGGAATGGAAGGACATCCCCATGTTGGCAAAGACTCATGGTCAGCCAGCATCTCCCACTCGCATGGGCAAGGAGGTAATGGTGTTCGTATCTCGTCTTGAGCGTCAGTTGCAATCTCTAAAGGAACAACCCATGACTGCTAAGTTTGGTGGTGCTACCGGCAACTACAATGCCCACAACGTAGCATACCCTCAGTATGATTGGCGTGCATTCGGTAATCGTTTCGTGAGCGAGAAGCTAGGCCTTGAGCGCGAAGAGTGGACCACTCAGATTTCCAACTACGATTGCCTTGCCGGTGTTTTTGATGCAATGAAGCGTATCAACACCATCATCATCGACCTTGACCGCGATTTCTGGCAATACGTTTCTATGGAGTATTTCCGTCAGAAGGTAAAGGCTGGCGAAGTTGGTTCCAGTGCAATGCCTCACAAGGTCAACCCCATTGACTTTGAAAACTCAGAGGGCAACCTTGGCGTAGCTAACGCTATCCTTTCTCACCTTGCTCAGAAGCTCCCCATCAGCCGCCTTCAGCGCGACTTGACCGACTCTACCGTTCTTCGCAACGTAGGTGTGCCCATGGGCCACATGCTCATCAGCGTACAGAGCACATTGAAGGGTCTTGGCAAATTGTTGCTCAATCAGGATGCTATCAACAGAGACTTGGACGGATGCTGGGCTGTATGTGCCGAGGCCATTCAAACTATCCTCCGCCGCGAGGCTTATCCCAACCCCTATGAGGCTCTTAAGGCACTCACCCGCACAGGTGCTGGCATCAACGAGTCTACCATCAAGGATTTCATCGAGGGTCTGGACGTCAGCGAGTCTGTCAAGGATGAGTTGAGAAAGATTACTCCCCACACATACACCGGTATTTAACCCTCCCACGCCCACTAGCCGAAAGGGAAAGAACAAATAAAATACATTTATTGTAGAGAGAGGGTACCGCTCCACAAGACGAGTACCCCTCCCTGATTTTTAGAGAACATATAATTATAAAAACAAAAAGAGAAAAACACAACTAAAGCTTTAGACTATGGCTACAGAAGAAGAGAGCTGGCGCAAGCATTTTGCCAGCAATGAAAATGGCGAACGTTCAGAACGTCCATCATTCAACCGTTCAGGTAATGGTTACCAGCGCGAAAAGAGAAGTTACACTTCCAGCAACAACCGTGAGGGTTATTCTGCTCAGCGCGAAGGCGGTTATCAGAGAAACAACAACAGAGGCTATCGTTCATCATCCTCTAGCTACAATCGTACAGAGAGCTACAACCAGCGCGAAGGCTACTCCTACAACAAGGAGAGAGGTGGCCAGCAGGGGTCATATAATCGCGAAGGCGGTTATCAGAGCCGTCCCTACAACCGCGAGGGCGGTTATCGTCAGCGCGAAGGTGGCTATCAGAGCCGTCCCTACAATCGCGAAGGTGGCTACCAGCAAAGAGAAGGTGGCTACGGCCAGAAGCCTGGTTATGGTTACAAGAAGCGTACTCAGTCCTACAATCCTCATGCCAAGTATAGCATGAAGAAGCAAATCGAGTACAAGGAGAAGAACTACGATCCAGACGAACCAGTACGTCTCAACCGTTACCTGGCCAATGCAGGTGTATGCAGCCGCCGCGAGGCCGACACCTTCATCCAGTCAGGCGTGGTAAAGGTAAATGGTGTCATCATCACAGAGTTGGGCACCAAGGTAAAGCGTAGCGACGAGGTTATGTTCCACGACCAGACCATCAGCATGGAGAAGAAGGTTTACGTGCTTCTCAATAAGCCCAAGGACTATGTTACCACTAGCGACGACCCACAGAACCGCAAGACCGTGATGGACCTTGTGAAGAATGCTTGTCGCGAGCGCATCTACCCCGTTGGACGTCTTGACCGTAATACCACCGGTGTACTACTTCTCACCAACGATGGCGACTTGGCTACCAAGCTCACTCATCCCCAGTATCTGAAGAAGAAGATTTACCACGTGTATTGCGACAAGAACGTAACAGCTGCCGACATCCGTCAGATTGCCGAGGGCATCACTCTTGAGGACGGCGAGATACATGCAGATGCTATAGACTATGCTCACGAGACCGACAAGAAGCAGGTGGGTATCGAGATACATAGCGGTCGCAACCGTATCGTACGTCGTATCTTCGAACACTTTGGTTACAAGGTGGTAAAGCTCGACCGAGTATACTTTGCCGGACTTACCAAGAAGAATGTAAAGCGTGGCGATTGGCGTTTCCTCACTCAGGACGAGGTTAACATGCTCAAGATGGGCGCATTTGAATAATGGTATAGCTTCTAGCACATATATATCACAACATGAAAAGGACAAAAATTATCGATGCATTGGGCCGCACAGATTACGGCTCTGATATTATAGTAAAAGGTTGGGTACGCTCCAAGCGTGGCAGCAAGGGCATCTTCTTCATTGCCCTGAACGATGGTTCTACTATCAAGAACATCCAAATCGTGGGCGACGATGCCAACTTCCCCGAGGAGACCATCAAGCTCATCACCACTGGTGCCTGCATCAGCGTATTGGGTACCTTGGTGGAAAGTCCCGCAGCTGGTCAGGCCAGCGAGGTTCAGGCTCGCGAGATTGAAATCCTTGGTCCTGCCGACAATACCTATCCCCTACAGAAGAAGGGTGCTTCATGGGAATACCTCCGCACCGTGGCACACTTGCGTCCTCGCACCAATACCTTTGGCGCTATCCTACGCATTCGCCACAACATGGCTATGGCCATCCACACCTATTTCCACGAGCATGGTTATTTCTACTTCCACACTCCCCTCATCACCGCAAGCGATTGCGAGGGTGCAGGTCAGATGTTCCAGGTAACAACCAAGAATCTTTACGACCTGAAGAAGGACGAGAACGGTAGCATCATCTACGACGATGACTTCTTTGGCAAGCAAACTTCACTTACCGTAAGCGGTCAGCTTGAGGGCGAGCTGGGTGCTACAGCCCTAGGTGCCATCTACACCTTCGGTCCCACCTTCCGTGCCGAGAATTCCAATACTCCTCGCCACTTGGCCGAGTTCTGGATGATTGAGCCCGAGGTAGCTTTCATGGATTTGGAAGAGTTGATGGACTTGGAAGAAGACTTCATCAAGTACTGCGTACGCTGGGCTTTGGAGAATTGTAAGGACGACCTTGAATTCCTCAACAAGATGGTGGACAAGGGCCTCATCGAGCGCCTCGAAGGCATCCTCAAGGACTCGTTCGTTCGCCTCCCCTACACCGAGGGTATCAAGATACTTCAGCAGGCTATCAAGGATGGTCGCAAGTTTGAATTCCCCTGCAACTGGGGTGACGACCTGGCCAGCGAGCACGAGCGCTACTTGGTAGAGGAATACTTCAAGAAGCCCGTCATCATGACCAACTACCCCAAGAAGATTAAGGCCTTCTACATGAAAATAGATGCAGAGAAGCCCGTACTTGACGGAGTAGAGATGGAAGAAACCGTACAGGGTACCGACGTATTGTTCCCCTCTATCGGTGAAATCATCGGTGGTAGCGTACGTGAAGAGAGCTACGACAAGCTAGTAGGCGAAATCGAGGCTCGCAACATCCCCATGAAGGATATGACATGGTATCTGGACACCCGTCGCTATGGCTCTTGCCCCCACGCAGGTTTCGGTCTAGGTTTCGAGCGTCTTATCCTCTTCATCACCGGTATGCAAAACATCCGCGACGTAATCCCCTTCCCCCGTACTCCCAAGAACGCAGAGTTCTAAAGTACAGGGTTCTGATAACTCAGAGGAATCGGAATACTCGGAGTACTCAGACAAATCAGACAAATCAGAAAACTCAGATAATCGAGTGCCAGCTTACTATATTTGTAGGCTGGCGCTCTTTTTGATTGCCAGTAACTATCATGCTTACTTTTCAGCATAGTTTTTATAGAATTGACAACGTACCTTGAAATTTTGAAAAGTTCTTTATAGAATTGATGATGATTCTTGAAATTTTGAGTCCGTTTTTTATAGACACATCGTTGGTTATTGAAATTTTGAAAAATTCCTTATAGAATTGATGGTGATTCTTGAAATTTTGGGTCTGTTTTTTATAGGCACGTCATCAGTTCTATAAATTTTCATTCCCGCAGAGGCCAACCGACTTCTGGGAATATGATTCTGGATGCCATTTTACATTTTCTGAAAATAAATTACTATTTTTGCAACACTTTCTCTAATTCTACGTTATAAGTATTAGAAGAGTAGTATTAAAAGATGGAGCTCGGTTATTACGACATAATACTTGGTTGCAGGATGGAAAGGCAGATGGAGCAGATGGCCTTCTATGATTTGTTTGCGCCCTCGCTGTATGCTTCTGCCTTCCGCTTGCTCGCTGATAGCTGGGAAGCAGAAGAGGTGGTGCAGGAAGTGCTACTGAGGGTGCTGACCAACAAGGAACTGCTCATCGATTATCCAGAAGATATGCAACGAGTGCTCAGGCGCATGGTGATAAATCTGTGTATCGACCATCTGCGCGAGCGCAGGATACAATGGGAAGAATGGGACGAAAGGCTCTCCATCGCCAGTGAGGACAATGCCGAAGTGGACATCATCAAGCAAGAGGACTTGGTTCAACTGCACACCGCCATTGCCTCCATGTCGGAGAAGGACCGCACCGTACTGATGCTTTCCATAGTGGAAGAACTCTCCACAGAAGAAATATCGCAAATCCTGAGAATAAAAACCAGCAGCGTTCGCTCTCAGTTTTGCCGAGCCAAACAAAAACTAGTCAAACTTTACAGAAATAAATAATAATATGGACAACAAGAATTTGAAGCACTTAATGGAGCAGGCCTGGCCAGTGCCAGCAATGCCCACGGGAAGCAGAGAGCGCTTTGCAAGCAAGTTGTCAAAGTCGCCGCATAACTCTGCACGTCACAACTGGTGGCTATGGGGCACAGGAGCCTCAGTGGGCATCGTGGCGGCTATATTAGCATTGGTATTCCTTGTTCAAACTCCCAGTACCACCAGCATTGAGGACAACAAGATACTCGTCGCACTGAGCATGAATCCCGAGATTGCCGAGCAATATTATTACTATAAGGACCAGATGTGGAAGGAGACAGAAAATATTCTCAAACTAAGCGAGGATATGAGACCAGACCTACGTGCCCAGTTGGTGACGGAAATCAAGATGCTGACCGAAAGTCCCGACTCGATAACCCTGGATATCATGAACGAGGGGATAGATAATGCCCAAAAGGTCATATACATCACATCTGTATACAGACAGCACCTGCGCAGCCTGCAATACATACATCATATACTGAGCGAGAACTATCAAACCTTTCTGGACACCCCTCAGGGCTCCCAGATGATGTTTAAAGAACTATAAAACGAATAGACGCACAATACCACTATGAGAATAAACCTGAAATCCCTCCTTATACCCCTTCTCCTTTTCCTGACGCCTTGCATTCTGAAGGCCAAGGCTCAGTTCGAAGAAAAGATGGCTGCTGAAGTGAGAATAAAAAATGCCTCCACCGAGAAGGAACTGAAACTATTCTACTCATATGGAGAAATAGAACTTGTATTCTGGAACAAGAAAGACATCTTGCTCAAGTACGAAGAAACGGTTACGGCCAGTAGTCAACAGGAAGCAAGAAGTATATTGACAACTAGAAATGCCTTTCATGGTGAGTCTGACGACGCCTATATGCTCTATCTTGGGAACAAAGATCCTTTGCCCCGCGATGACTATTATTATATAGCAGGAGCCTACACAGAAAAAATAAAAAAAATGATTGAAGATACCTACAATGGCAAATGGACCGTCTATGTGCCTCGCACGCTCAAGGCCATCGCCATTCGGAATACCTATGGCACTATCAACGTGGGCGAAGGCTATGAAGGCCAGTTACACATTAATGTACTTCATAGCGATATCAATATCACCAGTGCCATGGGCATGAGCATGATAAATATGGCTCACGGCAAGTTTAATATTAAAAAATGTGGCTATCTTAACCTACGCACCAGCTATGCCTATGGCACTATAGGTTATGCACAAATGCTCAACCTGAATCCTCATCATTCCGAGAATGTAGAGGTCAAACAAGCCGATTATCTGAATCTTGCAGGAGAATACTCTAAAGTGTATATTGACAATGTACAAGATATAAAGATGACATCCCTGCACTCCGACATAGAGATAGGCAAGGTGGCAAGCTCTGCCATTCTCAACAAGATGGAGCACAGTACAGTACATATCACCAATTTATACAACAGATTTGATGCTTACCAGCTCAAAAACACAAAACTCCATACCAATATAGCCAAGGATTGCAACGCACTCAATTTCTGTGCTAGAGACAATTCCCTTACCGATGTCACTGTGTATATACCAAGCGACATGAAAGTCAGTTGTCTGCTGACAGCCATAGCAGGCAAGACCCATCTGAATCTAGATTCCTCTGTCAAGCAACGTGTAGTGCGTAATCAAAAAGACAACCAAAGAAAACAGATACACACATTACTCAATACCACCACATTCACTCCCACATCCGTAATAGATGTGTACAATAATTATTTAGGCGAAATCAAAATCTTCTCCTACTAACAAACATAATACATTATAGCTCAAATGAATCTTAAATCATTCTTCTCCTTCATCCTCGTACTATGGTGTAGCCTGGGGGCTATGGCTCAGAAGTATGCTGTGAGCGGTAGTATCATTGCTGCCGATACCAGGGAAACACTACCACAAGTAAACGTACAATTGCTTGCCAAAGACTCCACCCGTGTGACGGCTACCAACACCAACGACAAGGGCGGATTCCAGCTCCAGGCCAAGACCGCCGGCGAGTACATCGTGATAGCCAGATTGATTGGTTTCGAACCTCTGGTGCGCAACGTGAAGCTCACCTCTGCCAAACCAGCCATCAAATTGGGCACACTCACCATGAAGCCCGCCACCACTGAATTGGACGAACTGAATGTCAGCGCTCTGGCACGCATGATGACCATGAAGGACGATACCATCATCTTCAATAGCGCTGCTCTGCGCCTCCCTCCCAATGCTTCGCTTGCACTGATGATGAAGCAATTGCCAGGCATCGGTGTGGACAAGGATGGCAACATGACCTACCAGGGCAAGGTGGTGAGCGAGATACTAGTGGACGGCAAACCATTCTTTGGCGATGTAAACACAGCGCTGGCTAATATGCCCACTGATGCCGTGCAAAATCTGAAGGTATACGAAAAGACCGACGAGGAAAAGGAATTTCGTGGCGAACTGGATACCGACAAAGCCACGGTGGTGGACCTTACCATCAAAGAAGAGTACAAGTCCAAGTGGATAGCCAATGCCAATCTGGGCGGCGGTACCGACAAGAGATACATTGGCAAGGTGTTTGCCACCAACTTTACCGACCGTCGCCGTACTGCGGTGTTCGTGCAGATGAACAACATAAGCCAAAACCAGCAGGTGGACGACAATGGCAACTGGTACTACTGGTCAACAGGTGCCTATGGCCTCTATGACTATCGCAAGGTGGGCACCATCATGCAATGGGACAATGGCAGGAAGAACACTGAGAGCGGCAACATGCGCGGCAATGCCAGCATTGACCTTCAGCACGACAATTCGTCGTTCATTACCGAACAGAACCAGGAGAGTTTCCTGGGTGGTGGCAACACTCAATACAGCTATGGACACAACGAGAGTGCCAACCGCTATCTGCGCGGCAATGCCAATATAGACCTTACCTACAATATCAATAAGAACAACCGCATGAACCTGTGGGCGAGATACAATTATAGCGACAACAAGGGCAATGGTTTTGGACATAATTCCGTATTTAACTCCAAGCCCTCTGATGCCGACAATCTGGCCTCCAGTCTTACGGGACAGGACATTCCCGACGAAATGAAACAAATGGGAGTATACTCCTATGAGGGAGAAAATGATTCCAAATCCAATGGACACTCTCTCAATGCCTACCTCAGTTACACTCACATTTTCAAGAAGGAAGGACGCTCACTCAATGCCGACCTCAATGGCAGCTATAATTACAATGACAGCTGGAGCAACTCCAGACAATTGTATCGCTATTTTGACATCAATGCTCCCCAGCCCGAGCTGCTTGACCGCAAGCGCACTGTGGCTAACAACTCTTCATATCGCTTTTCGGGCAGTGTGTCATATACCGAACCTCTGAGCAAGTACATCAAACTGGGTGCCAATTACGGTTTCGCACTAAATAATAGCGACAATACCTCTGACCTGTTCAACGTACATACCATACCTCTGGCCCTTCGCCCCACTCCTGGCGACTCTCTGCAGTTTGTCACTGACCTGCAGAACTCGTACTTCTCCGACACCCATTCCTTCAATCAGAACGTGGGCATCAACCTGCAAGGCGTTTGGGACAAGGTGGAGATGAGCCTTTCGCCCAAGGCTAACGTAGTATCAGAACGTCTGATATATGACCGAGGCGGTGAGCACTATGACCCCTCGCGCACATATCTGGATTATGGAGGTCATGCCAGCCTAAGGTACAAATTCACTTCGCAAAACCATATTCAAGCCAGTTATAATGGTAGCACCAGCCGTCGCTCGCTCATGGACCAATTGCCCATACGCGACACCAGCAACCCTATGGTGGAAAACGTCAACAATCCCAACCTTAAGGACGGATGGCAAAACTCATGGAATCTCAGTGGACGAATCTTCAACCAAAAACGTGGCGACAGCTACTATGCCGGTATATATTTCAACAATAGTACCAACTCCGTAGTGACCACCGAACAGGTGGACCCCGTCACTGGTTATCGCCGATACAGCAAGATGAACGTCAATGGCAACTATAACATAACGGCATATGCCTCTACCGACCAACCACTGGATACTATGCGCCATTGGAACCTGAATGCCAACATCTCCGTTGGTCACTCACACAGAATCGGTTATGTTGGTTCTATGGGCAATAGCCTTGGACTCTCGTCTATCAATTCATACTCCGCCAATACCCGAGTGTCCCTGCGCTACCGCAAGGATATATGGAGCATGTCGCTCAGCGGTATGTACAACGGCGACTTCAGCAGATACGTCGAGACACCTCAGTACAATCAGGACGGACATACCTACGAGGTAATATTCTCTCCCCAGGTGGACCTACCCTTCGGCATGAAAATCAACTCGTCCTTCATCTACTATGCACGAAGCGGATATGCCGACCCTCTGCTCAATCACCCCCAGTGGATTATCAATGCTGCCATCTCGCAAACCTTCCTCAAGAGCAAGGCACTCACCATCCAGTTGGAAGGCACCGACCTACTGAAGTCGCGCACGGCGGAGACCAGCAACATCACTCCCACATCGCGCAGCTATAGTCGCACAGACACCTTCCTCAGCTACGTGATGCTCCACGCCACATATAGATTCAATCTATAAGCGAAAGTTTTCTGAATAATCTGAATACTCTGAGTACTCCGAGTACTCCGAATTAATCACACAACAATACCAAGAACAGAATGTAATCTTTTTCGTTTGAAAAAGCGATAGCGCCAACCTAGTGTAATGCTAAGTTGGCGCTTGACGCCACCTGGCACAACCTTCATATTTTTGAAATATACTCGGCGAGGGGTCGCCGCATATCCTGACTTCGTCAATGCGCCATCCAATGTCACATATCAAAATGGTCAACTTTCTAATTTACAGTACAAACTATTTGATGGCAGAAGATAGTAATGTAGTTAGGAAACTAATAGAAGAGGGTGTAAAAACGTGAATATCGC
>JAFOCV010000084.1 GCA_017381015.1 Bacteroidaceae bacterium | reverse complement strand
GACAGGGCGAATAAGGCCTTTAGAAAAATGACTCAATGTCATTTTGTGCCTTATGAGGGTTAAACTCCCCAGTTTAACGTCGGGGCTCGAAGAGACGAGCGTAGCGGAGGGGGTGGATATAACTCTAAACTCTAAACACTAAACAATTTTCGTCCTCGTTATCGTTATCGTCTTCGTCTTTGCCTTAGGCAAATTAACCGCTGCCCTGCAGCTTTTAACCCAGCCGTGAAACGGCGCTTAAATGCGAAGATACGCAAAATTGCACTGCGAAAGTGCAGGTTTGGCAGTAAAATTGCACTTTTGCAGTGCAATTCAGGCATTATACATTAGTCGTTATGTCTTTTTAAGTGTCAACCATGAAGATGATCACGTACAGTATTCAGCGTTTGTATCTCGGTGCCTCCTGTAAGCAGGCAGGGAATGCTGATAAGGGTTTTCACATCTTATTATAAATATCAACAACTTTCTGTGTCGAGAATTCCGCATATAGCCGCTGTGTACTATATGTAGAGTCCAATGTATCTGCCTCCCATGCCTTATACAACTCCAACAAGCCGCGCTTGATATCCTTGTAGTCCTCATTATCCACAAACACACCACCTCCATATTTAGTAATCATATCATGCGCAAAGCCCTCCTTGGGAGACACCGCCAGGATAGGACGGGTGCTCTGTGCATAGTCGGTAAACTTGCTGGCGAAGAAGATGCCACGTTGCAAGCGTGCCTCCAACAGCACCAGCACATCGTAATCAAGCAAGCGAGTCACCGCCTCCAAATAAGGGAAGCTACCTGCACAACCTACATAGTCGGCCAAACGATACTTATCAATCAAGTCACGAGTGTAATCGTTGATATGGCCCATGATATCCAGTTGCATACAGGGGTAACCCTCATCGACCATCTCGCGCATCGCACGGAAGAGGAGTTCTGGATTGCGCTCCGCAGAAAGGTTACCCGAGTGGCAGAGGTAGAGCTTGTCCTTCTTCTCTTGCTTGGTGGGCGTATACAAAGATCCCCATAAAGCGATATGGGGAATAACCTTGGTCTCCTGGTTGCGCAAGAAGGGAAAGTGTTCGGTAAAATGGTCAAGCAATGACTGTGAGGGGAAGGTGTTGACATCGGCACCCTTCAGGCATTGGATGGTGTACTTCTCCAACATCTTCGCCTTGGATGCAGAGAAATGATGCGTATAGGGTTCGGGCCAGATGGTAGCAGAAGGGTCATTCCAATTGGCTATCCAACGTACACCAAAGCACTGCTTGAGCTTATAACCCACGATATGGGGTACATCGGACGGAGATCGTGTCAAGACAAGGTCGTAATGCTTCTCCTTATGCAGTGCCACTGCCTGTTGATAGGCACGACGTGCCCAACGAATACCAGCCAAAGGATAGCCTCCCATCTTCATGGTAGCCCACAACAAGTCTAAAGTTCGAGTGATTTTATTTCCCAAAGGATAGGCCATCTCATAAGTATGAGGTTTTAGACACATCCATGGTTCTTGCCATTCGGTACTATAATTATGACCGTCGTCAACACGAGAGATGACATCGACCTCCCACCCATTCTGTTGCAGTGCATAGACCAACTTGGCATTGCACAGTGCCTCTGAGAAGGTATAGGGCACATACCCTATTGTTATTAGTAGCGCTTTCATTGGATTATTTCAATGCATTCACAATACGTCCACAAGCCAAGCCATCACCATAGGGATTGACCGCCTTGCTCATCTTGTCATAATACTCCTTATTGTCAAGCAAGGCAGACACCTCGCTGACTATCTTATCATAATCGGTACCGACAAGCTTTACGGTGCCTGCCACTAACGCTTCGGGGCGTTCGGTCGTGTCACGCATCACAAGCACCGGCTTTCCCAATCCAGGCGCCTCCTCCTGGATGCCACCGCTATCAGTGAGCACGATGGTCGATTTTTCCATTAAGTATACAAAAGAGAGGTACTCCAACGGTTCAATGAAGAACATGTTGCCAAGGTCTCTCAAATCCTCACCAAAAACCTCATGGATGGGCTTACGCACATTGGGGTTGAGGTGCATGGGATAGACAAAATCCACATCGGGGTACTTCTGCGTAAGGTCACGGATAGCTGTACACATACGGATGAATCCATCACCGAAGTTTTCTCTTCTATGACCGGTAATGAGGACGAGACGACGTCCTTGTTTAGTGTTTAGTGTGGAGAGTTTAGAGTTGTTTTCGTTATTCAGTCTATCTACATTGTAACCTGCGGTGGCGAGCTGCGCCTTAAGTGATTCGCTCAAAACCTCATCACGCTTTATCTTATCGACCACCCAATAGAGGGCATCGATGACGGTGTTGCCGGTGACGGTGATGCTCTGCTCGCTCACCTTCTCCTCCAAGAGGTTTTGGCGACTGAGCGGTGTGGGCGAAAAGTTATAGGTGGCTATGCGGCCCGTAATCTGGCGGTTCATCTCCTCAGGCCAAGGGCTATAGATATTATGGGTACGCAATCCTGCTTCAACATGACCTACGGGTATCTGCCGATAGAAGGCGGCCAACGCAGCAGCAGTACTCGTCGTGGTATCTCCATGTACGAGCACCACATCGGGTTGCACCTCACGCAACACGTCGCGCATGCCAAGCAGCACACGTGAAGTCACGTCGTAGAGGTCCTGCCCCTGCTGCATGATATTTAGGTCGTAGTCGGGAATAATCTCGAAGAGTTGCAACACCTGGTCAAGCATCTGACGATGCTGGCCCGTGACACATACAATAGTTCTGAATGTATCTGGGTGCTTTTGGAACTCCTTAACCAACGGAGCCATCTTAATGGCTTCGGGGCGAGTACCGAAGACGAGCATTATCTTTTTCATTATTCTCCTTTTAAAGTTTCAAATAAATGTACCCATTGATCCACAATTGAATCTAAACTAAAACGCGTAACATCCTTCATGCAATTTTCGGACATACGGTTACGTTCTTCCTCATCCAGCATTAATATAGTCAACTTATCCGTATATTCCTTAATTGAGAAAGGAGTTACCAAAACTCCTGTTCTACCATCCCCTATAATATCGTGTACCGCAGAATACGAATCAAACGCAAACGGAACTGTACCAAAAGCCATTGCTTCTGTTAATACCATTCCAAATCCCTCAAAGTTACTAGTCAAACAGAGTATGGAAGCGTCACGATAATATTGTTCTGGAGATTGAAAACCAACAAAAGAGATTCTTTCCAACTTCTTTGCACTTTCTTCTAATCGGTTACGTTCCTTACCATCTCCGACAATTATCATTTCCCAGTCAGGGAACTTCTTATATAACCTCTGCCAAATCTTTATTAAGCGGTCTGGTCGCTTCTGTCCACCATCCAATCTGCCAACATAGAGCAATTGCTTCTTCTTATGACATTTTTGAGGGACGAAAGAATTCGGATTAGAGATTGAAACAATCTTACTCCCATCATATTTCTGATAATATTTCTCAAAATCTTCAATATGTGATTCTGATAATAAGCACACTATATCCGAGTTAGGAAATAAAAAATCATATTGTTTTTTTCTTAGAGAAAGATAAGATGACCTTATTTGGGGATACAATAAAATTCTCGCAAAAAATTTTATACACCCTACAAATGTTTTCTCCTTTAGAACAAGTTCTTCCGAAGCAAGATGTTCGTAATTTAACATTGGACTATTATGAAGGACCGAGATGGTTTTACAATCATTCTTCCCTAATTACTTTTGAGATAGATTACTATATATAACCTGCAAACTTTCACTATATGAAGCAAGCGGATGTGGAAGAGAACTATTAGCACTCATTATGGATATTCGTTCCTTATTATTTATTATATCGATTATTTTCGCACGCAAACCAGCGACATCATTGGGTTCCACCAACCATCCATTTACCCCATCTCTAATCTG
>JAFOCV010000083.1 GCA_017381015.1 Bacteroidaceae bacterium | reverse complement strand
GTATGATATTACCACTCCTAATTCAAGAAAAGATGAAGGCGTGAAAGCGTGAATATCGCGATATTTGAGGTCGCCACCGTGGTAGCCGGGGTGAATATCGCGATATTTGAGGTCGCCACCGTGGTAGCCGGGGTGAATATCGCGATATTTGGGGTCGCCACCATGGTAGTTGGAGCGAATATCGCGATATTTGGGGTCGCCACCATGGTAGCCGGGGTGAATATCGCGATATTTTAGGTCGCCACCGTGGTAGCCGGGGTGAATATCGCGATATTTGAGGTCGCCACCGTGGTAGTTGGGGCGAATATCGCGATATTTGGGGGCAACTCTGTGGTAAAAGTGATTAGCAGTCTGCGAATTTAGAATGTGTCTTAATATGCATCGTTTGTAGAGCTACAATGTAACGCTACAACGGACACACAAACAGACTGTGGAAATGAGTTTGTAACACTACAACGGACAAAAAGCCAGTACTCTATTCCTGGATTTCCCTGAGCGGAATGAGGACAAAGTCTCGTTCGTGCATGCGAGGATGTGGAAGGGTGAGTTCGGGGGTGTTGAGAACGAGCTGGTCGTAGGTAAGAAGGTCAATGTCTATGAGACGGTCCTTATAGGTAAGAGAGCCGTCAGGATTGATGCTCTTTTGAGTACGTCCCAGTTCTTTCTCTATCTTCTGGGTTTCGCGCAGGCATGCCATTGGCGACATCATGGTGTGCACAAGGCATACGACGTTGATAAACTTGTTGGAGGACTGGAAGCCTACTGGGTCTGTCTCGATACTGGAAGATACTCTATAGACAGAGCCCACGCGCTCATCAATGAGTGCGAGGGCTTGTCGGATATTCGTTTCTCTATCGCCTAGATTGGAACCCAGGCTCAGGTAGAGTTTATGTGTCATTTACAAATAAGATTTATTTATGGAAGGTGATACCATTAGTCGTTGATAATGAGCATCGCATCGCCATAGGGTCCAAAACGATAGCGGCGTGTGGGGTCGCTCTCATTGTAGCGCATAGCCTCCTTGTAGGCACGCATTACCAGTTCGTAGCCACCGAAGGCAGCGGTGAGCATAAGCAGTGTGCTCATGGGGCTATAGAAGTTGGCCACCATTGCATCGGCAATATGGAAATCGTAGGGAGGGAAGATGAACTTGTTGGTCCATCCATCGAAGGGCTTCAAACGATTGTCGGCGCTAACGGCTGTTTCCAGCACACGCTGAACAGAGGTACCTACAGCAACAACGCGCTTACCCTCGTTCTTGGCTCTATTGATGATATCACAAGCCTGTTGGTCAACGTGTATCTCCTCGCTATCTGTCTTATGCTTGGTAAGGTCTTCTACATCGATAGTGCGGAAGCAACCCAAGCCGCAATGCATGGTGACGAATGCCTGTTCGATGCCCTTGATTTCCATCATCTTGAGCAACAGGGGAGAGAAGTGCATACCAGCAGTGGGTGCAGTCACAGCGCCTTCATTCTTGGCAAATACGGTCTGGAAGTCTTCCATATCCTCTGGTTCTGCTGGACGCTTGATAAGTTCCTTGGGCAATGGAGCCTCACCGAGAGAGAGCAATGCATGCTTGAACTCCTCGTGAGTACCATCGAAGAGGAAGCGCAAGGTGCGTCCACGGCTGGTGGTATTGTCGATAACTTCGGCCACCATGCTATTGTTCTCGCCAAAGTAGAGCTTGTTGCCGATACGAATCTTACGAGCTGGGTCGACCAATACGTCCCACAAACGCACATCGCTATTAAGTTCTCTAAGCAAGAAAACCTCGATTCTGGCACCAGTCTTTTCCTTATTACCATAGAGGCGGGCGGGGAAAACCTTGGTGTCGTTGAAGACAAACACATCCTTCTCGTCGAAAAAATTGATGATGTCTCGGAAGGACTCGCGATGTTCGATGACTCCACTCTTGGTGTGAACTACCATAAGACGACAATCATCGCGATGGTAGAAGGGGCGCTCCTCGGTGAGGTCGAAATCGCATGGATACTGAGCAATGCGCTCATCGGGCAATCTGTACTTGAACTGTGATAATTTCATATCGTGATGTTAGATGTGTGTGTGTTATTGTTCGTTGTTATTTACGGGTAGGTTTTCCAGCCACTCCTGGAATGTCTCCAGCGTATGGCATTGCTCCACGGTATAGTCGCCAATACGTGTGCGTCGCAAGGCGGTGAGATGAGCACCGGAACCCAGGGCAAGACCGATGTCGCGTGCCAAGGCACGAATGTATGTGCCCTTGCTACAAACAACTCTGATGGTGAGCAACATGGTGTCTGGGTTGAACTCTAATTGCTCTATCTCGTCGATGACCAGTACCTTGGGCTTCAATTCCACTTCCTTGCCCTGACGAGCAAGGTCGTATGCTCTCTTTCCGTCTACCTTGCACGCAGAAAACGAGGGAGGTACCTGTTCTATACGACCAAGAAATTGTGACAAGGCATTGGTGACCATCTCCTGTGTGATGTGGTCCGTAGGATATGTTGCATCAACGGGTGTTTCAAGGTCGAAGCTAGGAGTAGTAGCACCCAATTGCAGAGTAGCCACATATTCCTTGGTCTTTGCCTGGAGGGTGTCTATCTGCTTGGTTGCCTTACCCGTGCAAATGATGAGCACACCAGTGGCAAGAGGGTCGAGCGTACCAGCATGACCTACCTTGAGCTTCTTCTCGCCAATGTGCTTGCAGAGAAGATAGCGCACCTTGCTGACTATACCAAAGGAGGTCCAATCAAGGGGTTTGTCGAATGATAATATGGTGCCTGCCTTGAAATCCATGATTTATAGTATGCTGCTGAGAAGAATGATAGAACCTACGATGGCACAATATACGCCAAAGTAAACCAGTTTTCCCTTCTTGACGATAGATACCATCCACTTGCAAGCAAGGCAACCGCTAACGAAGGCTGCTACGAAACCAATGAGCAGAGCACTCATGGAAATGCCGCCAACGGCTGCTTCTGCTCCATCCTTAGCCGCCTCCAAGATACTGAGAAGTGCCTCGCCAAGAATGGGAGGTATTACCATAAGGAAGGAGAATTGTGCCATCTTCTCTTTCTTTACACCAAGTAGCAAACCTGTGGCAATAGTGCTACCACTACGGCTAAGACCTGGCAAGACGGCTATAGATTGTGCCAAACCAATGACAAAGGCTTGCCAAAGGCTGATTTCTTCCTTCTGACGTGGACGAGCATAATAACTCATGGTGAGAAGCGCTGCTGTGATAATCAGGCTGAAGCCCACGATGAGCAAACCGCTACCAAAGATGGCTTCAACATAGTCCTTGAAAAATACGCCTACGATGCCTATGGGTATCATACTGATGACGATAGCCAGGATATACTTGCGCTCGGGGCTTAGCAAAGGAGCCTTAGTGTCTACGAGGCCACGCAATAGCCATGCAATCTCGCGCCATAGTATCACGAGCGTGCTGAGCACAGTAGCCACATGTACAGCAATGGTAAAGGTGAGATTCTCTTCGCCTTCGATACCAAAGAGAGCACTGGCAATGGTGAGGTGTCCGCTACTGCTAACGGGCAGGTACTCCGTCAAGCCTTGTAGCAATCCCATGAGAAGAGCTTGTAATTCAGTCATGTTGATAAACTTTTTGGTTAGTGGATTATACTTGAGAAAAGTTAAGGTTTTTAAATCCTTTATTGATTCAGTTTTGGGGAGAAACGGTATTATTCCGCATCACTTGGCTTATCTGCCTTGCGGTACATGATGCCAAAGATGATGAAGATGAAACCCAGGAAGCACACGGCAGGTGCCAACTTGATACGACGGAAACTGAAAATCTCTGGATTAAAGAGTTCCTCTGTACTTCCGCTTCCGCTCATAAGTATGAAGCCAACGATGATGATAACCATGCCGATGGCCAGGAGAATGTAATTCTTTTTAGTGAAGGCTAATTGATTCATAAAATTGTATTATTAGCAATGTTTTGGAGTTTATCTATACAGGTCGCGCTCTTGCATCTTGAGGAAATGCGTCACGCTGATGAAAGTGCACGTGAGGGTAATAACCATGGCAAAAGCAAAGATGCATGCTACCATGATAAGTACATTTCTGGTGGGAATGAATTGCGCAAGAGATGCCTCTATGCCTATTGCCCACTGAACGGCAATGAGCAAGAACAGAGTGGCAATAGCTGCTGATATCAATCCTATGCGCAAACTACGAAGCATAAAGGGGCGACGAATGAAATTCCATCTTGCACCTATTATCTTCATGGTGTTGATAACGAATCTCTGACTATATATACCCATATGCACGGTATTGTTTATCAAACTGATACTGATAACGAGGAGCACCACGGTGATGAGAATCAGGATATAGGTAATAGTACTCAAATTCTGATTGATTGTCTCAACCACGTCCTCTGGATAAATCACATCCACGATGGCACTTTCCTGCATCAAATCCTCAGTAATCCATGCCAGGCTATCGGTGCAGACGTAATCGGCCTTCATTTTCATTTCCAAAGAAATGCTAAAGGGATTCTTGCCCAAGAATTCGTGCGGATTGATTCCGAGCACCTCCACCTGCTCCTGAAGAGCTTGCTCGCGACTTATGAACTGGATTTTATGAACGTAAAACTTCTCACCAAGTGTCACAACCAGGTTTTGAGCCGTTGTCTCGGATGTACTATCGGCCAGAATCGTTGTAATGGTCAAGTCCTGGTGCACATAATTGCGTATCTCCTTTGCGGTAAGCACAAAGAGAGTCAATGCACCAAGCAACAGCAGTGCCATAGTGGTACTGATGGTACTTGTGAGAAATTGCCAACGTAATGTGTCTTTTTTTATCATATTGCAATACCCTTCAAGGTAGCACTGGAACTTTCTGTTATCTTTACCCTTACCGTCTGGCCAATGCGATGATTGCCTCTATCGATGATTACAACCTTGTTCTGCTCTGTACGACCGAACAATTGTTCGCGGCTTCGCTTGCTTACGCCCTCAAGCAGGACATCATATTCCTTGCCAACGCAATCCTTATTGCATTCGGCCGACAATTCGTTTTGAAGGGCAATGAGCTCGTTCAGTCGACGTATCTTTACCTCCTCGCTAATATCATCGGGCAGATGCTTGCTGGCATAGGTGCCGGGACGCTCGCTATACTTGAACATGAATGACGAGTCGTAGCGACAGATGCGCATGAGGCTAAGACTCTCCTGATGGTCTTCCTCTGTCTCGCTACAATAACCTGCAAAGATGTCTGTGGTAATGGCACACTCGGGCACTATTCTTCTGATGGCCTCTACCCTATCCAAATACCATTCACGAGTGTACTTGCGATTCATCAACTTAAGGATGCGATTGCTACCGCTCTGCACTGGCAGATGTATGTGCTTACATACGTTTGGTTCCTCTGCAATCACTCGCAGAGTCTCATCACTCATATCCTTGGGGTGAGAAGTGGTGAAACGCACTCGCATATTAGGTACAGCTCTGGCCACCATTCTCAACAAAGTGGGGAAATCCGTTTCGCCATACCTGTAGCTATTAACATTCTGGCCAAGCAGAGTAACCTCCTTGAAATTTCTCTCCTGCAAATCCAGACATTCCTTGATGATACTTTCCACATCACGACTACGTTCTCTGCCTCTGGTGTAAGGCACGATGCAGTAGTGACAGAAATTATTGCATCCACGCATGATGCTGACGAAGCCACCTATGTGTCCCGTGTGCAAGCGCTGAGGAATGACATCGCTATATGTCTCGGTGAGCGACAACTCCACGTTCATTGCCTTATGACCACACTCCACCTGAGCAATAAGGTCGGGGAGCGACATATAGCTATCAGGACCGGCCACCAAATCCACTCCATATTCCTCAATGAGCTGCTCCTTGACACGCTCGGCCATACATCCAATCACGCCAATGATTAGTTTGTGCTCATTGCCGCGCTTCTTCTGCTGGCTATGCAGGAAATCAAGTCGAGAGAGTATCTTCTGCTCGGCATTGTCTCTGACGCTACAGGTATTCAAAAATATGGCATCGGCGTCTTCCAATTGTTCGCAAACTTCATATCCTGCCATACCCATAACTGAGGCTACGACTTCGCTATCGGCCACGTTCATTTGGCAACCATATGTTTCTATGAGGAGTTTCTTCATACGTTTCTATGAGGAGTTTCTTCAGGTGTTCATTATTATAATCATCGTCAGATACTCTGCAGGAGTTACTTCAGATGTTTTAAGTGCAAAAGGGAGGTCCGCCTTGGGGCGACCTCCCTTCGTGTTGGTTGGGCTATCCGGTTTCGAACCAGAACAAAGACGACCAAAATGTCTTGTGCTACCATTACACCATAGCCCAATCCTATACAAATCATAGCCCTGTGGCTTACATTTGCGCTGCAAAGGTACAAAAAAATATTCAGTTAAATGCTTTTATGGTATATTTTCTTTTCAGTTGTATAGCATTTTCTTTCTTTTTGCACCCTCATATCTACTGTTAGCAATACCTTTCCGGGAGAAGGAATAAGGTTTTTACCTATTTTACAATGATCAAGAAATACTTTTTCTTACCCTGTTGTGCAAGAATGTATTTGTCGTTGAGAAGGTCGTTTTCTGTTATCAACTGGTCAAAGACATTAAGCTTTTCCTTGTTGATAGAAACGCCACCACCCTGGGTCAACTTACGCATTTCGCCCTTAGAAGTAAAGCATGATGTCTGCTCTGCCAGCAAGTCAACAGCCTTGATACCTTCGCCCTGGAGCAACTCTCTGCTTACCTCGTACTGAGGAACACCGGCAAATACGTCCAGCAAGGTAGCTTCGTCCAACTTGGCCAAAGACTCCTTTGTTGCCTTGCCAAAGAGGATATTACTTGCCTCAAGAGCTGCATTGTAATCCTCGCGAGAGTGAACCATGCATGTAACCTCTTCTGCCAAACGCTTCTGCAGGATACGCTGACCAGGGTCCTGACTGTGCTCTGCGATGATGGCATCAATGGTGTCCTTATCCAAAGATGTGAAAATCTTGATGTAACGCTGAGCATCTTCATCACCTACATTCAACCAGAACTGATAGAAAGCATAGGGAGTGGTACGATTGCGGTCAAGCCAGATGTTGCCGCTTTCGGTCTTACCAAACTTCTTACCATCAGACTTTGTGATTAGGGGGCATGTCAAGGCGTAAGCAGAGTTCTCACCACCAAGCTTTCTTCTAATCAACTCAGTACCAGTGGTAATATTACCCCATTGGTCAGAACCACCCATCTGAAGGCGACAATTCTTCTCCTGGTACAAGTGCAAGAAATCGTAACCCTGAAGCAACTGATAGGTAAACTCGGTGAATGACATACCATCCTGGCATTCGCCATTCAAGCGTCTCTTCACACTGTCCTTAGCCATCATATAATTGACGGTGATACACTTACCTATCTCGCGAGCAAAATCAAGGAATGAGAAATTCTTCATCCAATCATAGTTGTTCACCAACTCTGCCTTGTTGGGTGCATCGCTCTCAAAATCCAGGAAACGACCTAGTTGTTCCTTAATACACGCTACATTGTGGCGAAGAGTCTCTTCGTTCAAAAGATTACGCTCCTGACTCTTACCGCTGGGGTCACCAATCATGCCTGTAGCACCACCAACGAGTGCCAAAGGCTTATGGCCGCAACGCTGAAAATGTCTTAGCATCATCACACCACACAAGTGACCAATGTGCAGAGAATCAGCAGTGGGGTCAATACCCACGTATGCTGTTTGCTGGCCAGAGGCTAGCATTTCTTCTGTACCAGGCATCATCTGGTGAATCATGCCTCTCCACTTCAGTTCTTCAACAAAATTCATATCGTCTTGTTAGATATATCTAATTCAAAATTACTTTACTTCCCAAATATCATTTGTTTCCAGCAATTCGGCAAAAGTATGATATTTCTTCTGGGCTTTAACTTCTTCTATCTGAGCCTCTACAGCATCGTTGTATGTAGGTGCCTCAACATCGCGAATTACACCAAGAGCAATGGGAAAACCATCGCCATCGCCCATGAGAGCGAGTTTCAACTGAAGAGTATTGTCTTGGCACTTAGCATCATGAACAAGGATATCTTCAATAGTAACACCATCCTTGCCAATCTCTACTATCTTCAAGCCAAAACCTTCCTGTACAAGGCCAAACTCGTTGTTCTCACCAAATACCAGGGGTTGACCATGCTTAACGTAGATTGCATTCTTGGCACGACCAGTCTTGTCATAAATGCCATCGTGAGTACCGTGATTGAAAATCACACAATCCTGCATAATCTCACATACGGAAGCTCCCTTGTGATTGTAAGCTGCCTTCAAAATCTCCACTGTACCAGGAGCATCAGTAGCCACCGCACGAGCAAAGAAGTGACCACGAGCGCCAAAGCAAAGCTCTGCAGGACGGAAGGGATCCTCTACGGTACCATAAGGGCTACTCTTGCTCACGAAACCACGGGGGCTTGTGGGAGAATACTGACCCTTGGTAAGACCATAAATACGATTGTTGAGAAGAATCATATTAAGGTCAATATTTCTTCTATTAGCATGAATAAAGTGATTACCACCGATAGCAAGGCCATCACCATCACCACTTACCTGCCATACTGTCAACTTAGAATTTGCCACCTTACAACCAGTTGCAATAGCTGCCGCACGACCATGAATAGTGTTCATACCATAAGTTGCCATATAGTGTGGCAAACGGCTGGAACAACCGATACCAGAGATGACTGCTATATCCTGAGGTGCTACACCTATCTCAGCCATTGCCTTGTGCAATGATGCGAGGAAGAAATGGTCACCACATCCGGGGCACCATCTTGGCTGTCCCTTCTTATAATCTTGAGCTGTATATGTTGCCATGATAATGTCCTCCGTTTTACTTGTTAAGAATATTATTGAAAGCCCCTACCAATTCCACAACCTTGAAGGGCTGACCCTTAACCTCGTTGTACTGTTCGGGGCAGAAACCATCCACCTTCATACGTAGCCAACCAGCCAACTGTCCCATATTCTGCTCTGCAACAACTACCTTGGGGTACTTCTTCATTACCTCAGCAGTATTTGCGGGGAGAGGATTAATGTAGCGGAAGTGTGTCATAGCCACCTTCTTGCCTTGAGCGCGCATTTCCTCCATAGCAGCACGCAGATGTCCGTATGTACCACCGAAACCAACAATCAACAACTCGGCATCATCCTTATCGCCCAAAACTTCCAGCTCGGGAACGGGAATGTTAGCCACCTTGTTGGCACGCTTGCGTGTCATAAGGTCATGGTTTTCAGGATTTGTGCTGATTGCACCTGTCTTGTCGTCCTTTTCCAAACCACCAAGAATGTGTTCGAAGCCCTGACGACCAGGAACAGCCCAATAACGAGTACCGTTTTCCTTGCGCATGTATGGTGTCCACTCGCCCTTTAGTTCTTCGGGAACATAGGGAGGATTGATAGCGGGATATTCTGCCAAGTTGGGTAGACGGAAAGCGCCAGAACCATTAGCCACATAAGCATCAGTAAGAAGGATTACAGGTGTCATGTGCTCCAATGCAATCTTTGAAGCCTCGTATGCTGCCTCGAAGCAGTCAGTAGGACTTGTAGCTGCCAGCACTGGCATTGGACTTTCACCATTACGTCCGAAGAGAGCCTGCAAAAGGTCTGTCTGCTCGCTCTTTGTAGGAAGACCTGTAGCAGGACCACCACGCTGAACATCAAGGATTACCAAAGGTAGCTCCATGATTACCGCAAGGTTCATTGCCTCGCTCTTCAAGCACATACCAGGACCAGAAGTACTGGTAACAGCCAGAGCACCTGCAAATGCAGCACCTACGCTGGAAGCACAACCAGAGATTTCGTCCTCGCACTGAACTGTAGTCACACCCAAACTCTTGTGCTTTGACAATTCGTGCAAAACATCAGTAGCTGGTGTGATGGGGTATGAACCCAAGAACAGCTTAAGGCCAGCCTTCTCAGCAGCTGCTATGAAACCATAAGCAGTAGCCTTGTTACCGGTAATGTCCATATATCTGCCAGGAACCTTGTTCTTGGTTTCAATGCGATATACGTTTGTTGCACTGGAATGAGTATTATGACCATAATCATAACCTGCCTGTACAACCTTTATATTAGCCTCTGCAATAGCAGGCTTCTTGGCAAATTTTTCCTTCAGATAATTGAAAGCAACCTCCAAGTCGCGGTCGAAAAGCCAACAAACAAGGCCAAGAGCAAACATATTGCGGCACTTGTTGATGCTCTTAACATCCATACCACTATCTGCAAGACAATTCTTTACCATAGTGGTTAGAGGACAAGCAATCACTCTATCTGGATCGATACCCATCTCTCCGAGGTAATCCTCGGTTTGGAATTGAGCCTTCTCCAAATCCTTGGGTCCGAAACTATCAGTATCGATAATGATTGTAGCATCTGATTTTGCATATCGGTACTGAGTCTTAAGCGCAGCAGCGTTCATAGCTACCAATACGTCACACAAATCACCTGGAGTGTATACTTGAGTAGCACCAATATGAACCTGAAAACCGCTTACGCCGGTCAAGGAACCTTGTGGAGCTCGGATATCAGCAGGATAATCAGGGAATGTACTAATACTATTTCCCACGGTTGCGGATACGGTGGAAAATATATTGCCTGCAAGTTGCATGCCATCACCGGAGTCGCCAGAAAAGCGAACAACGACTGAGTTTTTTTCAGTTATGTTCATAATATAAAATAATAAAATCTGTACCCCCGCCGGGAATCGAACCCGGATCAAAGGTTTAGGAAACCTTCGTTCTATCCATTTAACTACAGGGGCATATCACTACCACCCGAAGGTGATAGCGATATAATAGGTATTTACTTTACTTCTTTGCAGTCTTCTTCAAGCACAAGAATGCTGTGGGAGCTGCAACGAAGATTGAACTTAGAGTACCGAAGAATACACCAAGCATCATAGCGAAGCTGAAGCTGATAATGCTACCTGCACCACCACCGACAATGCCAATCAAGAAGATAACGGCAAGTACGATGAATGTAGATACAGAGGTATTGATGGTACGGTTCAATGTATTGTTTACAGAGCGGTTGAACAGGTCGAATCTATCCATTGTGGGATGTAGACCCAGTTCCTCACGAATACGGTCGAATACAACCACCTTATCGTTGATAGAATAACCGATAGCGGTTAGAATAGCACCGATGAAGGTCTGGTCGATTTCCATACTGAATGGCATCCAACCCCAGCATAGAGCGTAAGCACCCAAGATGAGCAATACGTCTGATACAAGAGCTACGATAGAACCGATAGAGAATGCAATGTTGCGGAAACGAACCAAGATATAGATGAAGATTGCTATGATAGCAAGAATCACACTCCAAATAGCACCATAAGTGATATCCTCAGCAATAGAAGGACCTACCTTCTGGCTACTGATGATAGAACCACCGGTACGTACATCACGATTGATGAAGGTCTCCAGAGTCAAATCATCTGCCAGCATACCACCAGCCTTCAATACCTCGAACAACTTAGCCTCGATTTCGCTATCCACCTCGATACCTTCCTCCTGGATGCGATAGTTGGTGCTGATACGCAAAGTATTGCCATCTGTACCAAGAGCTGTTGCATTGATGTTGCTGCCCTCGAAAGCGCTCTCAAGAAGAACATTTGCCTGGTCAGCTCTTACCTGGTTCTCGAACAATACTACGAAGTTGCGACCACCAGTGAAATCAATACTCTTGCTGAAGCCACGGAATGTCATACCTGCAACGGCGATAACTGCAAGTACACCGAAGATTGCAAAGCTCTTCTTGTAAGCAGCCATGAACTGAAACTTGGGATCCTTGAAGCTAATCCAGTTGCCAACGGGAGTCTTGAACTTGAGGTTGTGCCACTTGCCCTTCTCCATCATAGTAGAGTATACCAGACGAGTCATGAACACAGCGGTAAAGAAGCTAACCAAGATACCAATGATCAATGTTGTAGCGAAGCCCTTGATAGGACCTGTACCGAAATTGAACAGGATGATACCGGTGATTACACTTGTCAAGTTAGAGTCGAAGATAGCGCTGAACGCATTGCTATAACCAGCAGCCAAAGCCTCGCGAAGCTTCTTACCGGCCTTCAATTCTTCCTTAGTACGCTCGTAGATAAGCACGTTAGCATCCACGGCCATACCCAAAGTAAGTACCATACCTGCGATACCACTCATTGTCAGAGAAGCCTGGAAGCTAGTCAAAATACCAGCGGTGAAGAACAGGTTAAGAAGTAGAGCGCCATTTGCTACCATGCCGGGAATAAAGCCATACATTGCAACCATGTAAATCATAAGAAGTACGAATGCAACTACACAGCTCCATACACCTAGACGGATAGACTCAGCACCGAGAGTAGGACCTACGATTTCCTCGCTCACGATCTTAGCAGGAGCAGGCATCTTACCTGACTTCAACACATTAGCCAAGTCACGAGTATCTGCAGCGGTAAAGTTACCAGAAATCTGGCTATTACCACCAGTGATTTCATCATCTACATTGGGAGCGCTATATACACTGTTGTCAAGTACGATAGCGATGGGGCGCTTCAAGTTAGCCTTGGTAAGAGCTGCCCAACGACGAGCACCATCTACGTTCATCTGCATGCTAACACAAGGACGGCCATGCTGGTCATAATCCTCCCTAGCATCAGTAACCACGTCACCCTCGAGAGGTGCACGGCCATTACGCTCAGTTACGCGGATAGCATACAAGTAATACCAGTTAGAGCCTTCGCCTTCGCCAACACCCTTCACACCCCACTTCAGACGTACGTCAGAAGGAAGTAGTTCCTTTGCATCAGCGCTTTCAACATACTCGCTGATAAGATCAAGGTCACGCTTATGAGCCATACCTACGATGCAACCCTCGCCGGGAGTAATCTGCAACTTGCTCAAGAGAGGATGCTCCTTCTCGAGGTTGGCATTTGGATTCTCGCCACCTAGAGCAGCGGCAAGGTCTGTTGATTCCTTTGATTCAGTTGCAACGGTATCCTCATCAGTAGAATAAGCAGAAGCAAGCTTCTGGTCAAGCTCTACCAAGAAGGGAACGATTTCCTGAGAGTTGTATGTCTCCCAGAACTCAAGGTTAGCAGAACCCTGAAGCAACTTACGTACGCGCTCGGGCTCCTTCACACCAGGCATTTCTACCATGATGCGACCCTCCTGACCCTCTAGAGCCTGGATGTTGGGCTGAACTACACCGAAGCGGTCAATACGTGTGCGCAATACATTATAACTATTGTCAATTGCGCTCTTTACCTCTGCACGTAGTACATCCTCTACCTCCTTGTCGTTGCTCTTAGGACTTACCTTGTCGCGCAACTGCTGAGTAGCAAAAATCTCAGCTAGTGGACGCTCGGGAGCTAGCTCTTTAAAATTCTTTACGAACAGGGTAATAAAATCACTCTGGCTTTCTGTTGCTTCCTTAGCAGATTTCTCAACTGCTAGCTTGAAGGTTTCATCGTGTTCCTCCTTGTGATCGGCCAAAGCCTTCACAACATCGGGCACGCTAACCTCTAGGATTACATTCATACCACCCTTTAGGTCAAGACCCAAGCCGATACCCATTTCGCGGCACTCCTTCAATGTCCAAGACCACAAGTAAACCTTGTTGGTGTTGAGAGAGTCCATGTAACGGTCAGCAGCATCTTTGCCCTCTGCAAGCATCTTCTCCTGGTACTTGTTGTCATAGTGGTTTGTAGCCACTGAGAAGCTCAGGTAAAATGCGCAAACTAGAGTTAGAAGAATGGCAAAAGCCTTTACAAATCCTTTGTTTTGCATTGTTGTTTAAGATTAGTTATTTTTGAAAAGTTAATATTCAAAATTGACATTAGTGCACAAAAAAGCATGCAAATGTAAGATTTTTTTTTGACTCATCAAGCGTAAGCGGAAGAAAAACATCGTTAAATGGCCTATTTTGCTGATTTTGATACACGTGTAAGTATAGGAAGATGGTCGGATGAGTTAATTTCCTTGTCAATGTAGGTAAAAAGCGTATTTAGGTTTTCGCTCACAAAAATATGATCTATCCTGACGGGGAAGCCCTTGGTGACGAAAGAAAATCCTAATCCGCTTCCGCTTTCTCTGTAGGCACTCTTCAGATGCTTCGTCAGGCGCCTGTATGTATATGAAATAGGCGTGTCGTTCATATCTCCTGCCACTATGATGCTCCTGTGCTGGTTTCTTTCCACCAGATTGCAGAGAGTATCCGTTTGCTCGGCTCTCTTCTCGGCGGCAATGGCTATGCGAGAGAGCAATATTCGTCCACTCGATTCCATCTTGTCCTTGCTGATGGAGCTGATGGCACTGATGTAATCCTTCTTTTCCTGAGGACTGATGGCATTGCTCTGCAAATGGTTGTTGACCACGAGGGTAGTGTCGCCATCTATATTAATAAGGCACGCCAGAGAACCATTGCCATACTCCTGAGAGGTGGAATATACAATCTCTCCCACGAAAGGCCACTTTGAGAAGATGGACATACCGCTACGTCCCCTCACGTCGTATCCCCTGGCTTTCAACTGATTTGTCAAGTCGGTATGATATTTGCCATAAGCACTTTCCTGGAGGCATATCACATCTGCACCGCTCGCCACAATGTATTCAACTGACTGATTTCCATCTATATTATTGATAGAGTCGCTAACGTAATTTGCCACATTGAAGGAGAGCACCAAATAGCCTTTGTCGGTTTTCTCTTCGAAGTTAACCGGGCAATAATCCCAAATATAACCTGCACAAAGGAGCATACCCACTATGGGCAACCATACTCCTCGCCACGACACCAGTAGCCACGCTATGATGAAGCACAGGTTGATGGCCAGAAAAACGGGAAAGGCCAAGCCTGCCAGAGATAGTCGAGGGAAAGCCGCGGGCGAAATCCATGTGGACAGGCACGTGGCCAGCATCAGAAGAATAGTAGTTACGTTGGCTCCTGCCAGGAGGCTAACTACCATAATATGTGTGCCATGCTTTAATTTCGACGTAAGTTCGCTAACGCTCATGGCTGTTATGTTTGACTTTTGCGAGTTATGGTATATCCGTTAGTAGTTCTTCTTGTAAATATGTATGTTGCTCTTGGGCTTACGCTTGAAGAAATTGCGTATCTTTCTGAGCAAATTGCCTTGATTATTGTCGTTCCAAAGAAGCAGAATGATGAAGCCTACCAGCATACCACCAAGGTGGGCATAGTGTGCCACGCCATCGTTGCTTCTAGTCATAAACAACTCGATAATGGCATATCCTATCACAAAGTACTTGGCCTTGATGGGCACAGGAATGGGGAAGACAAACATCTTCTCGTTGGGGAATATCATGCCAAAGGCCAGAAGGATACCATAAACGGCACCCGATGCACCCACCGTATTCCAATAGTTGATGTCCACGGCCATACCATGCTGCACTACGTAGGTACCCTTAACCAACTCGCTACCCACTCGTGCCACATCCACGTGCTCAAGATTGATGTAATTGATCCATTGCACCGCCTCCTGAATCAGGCCTGCACCTATACCGCATGCCAGATAATAGAACAGAAAACGCTTGCTACCCATCACTTGCTCTATGATACGGCCAAACATCCACACGGCAAACATATTGAAGAAGATATGCTCCAGATTGCCATGCATGAACATATATGTGAGCAGCTGATAGGGGCTAAAATCCTCTGCCATAAAGAAGTGAAGGCCTAGCTCGCTCCTGAGGTTGATACCATATTTTTCTGCCACAAATATACCCAAAAAGAATAATAGGTTTATGATTAGCAGGTTCTTGGTTACTGGGGGAATTGAATTCATAACGTACTTTTTACCTGATTTTGTATAATTTTGTTGCGAAGATACGCTATTTTACCAACTATTTGAGCATTTTTTGGCATTCTTTGTAAACTTTTGCATCATTTAGAATATTTTTTGATAAGAAAACTTGGTTAGAAACATCATAATATCTATATTTGCCTAGCAAAGATGCAACAAATGCACATCCAAGCAGATAATTATTACTAACTAACATACTAATATTATGAACAAGACAGAATTAATTAATGCTATTGCAGAGGGTTCAGGTTTGACAAAGACAGATGCTGCCAAGGCTTTGAATGCTACTATCGCAGCTATCGCAGGTGCGGTTAAGGAAGGCGACAAGGTTTCTGTAGTTGGTTTCGGTACATTCGCTCCAGCTGAGCGTCCCGCACGTACTTGCAAGAATCCTCGTACAGGCGAATCTATGGAAGTTCCCGCAAAGAAGGTTGTTAAGTTTAAGGCTGGTTCTGACCTAGCTCTATAAACCCTGGCAATCTCTCTTAGAGAAAAATAAGAGCAGTGGGTGCACAATGGTTGCATCCACTCTTTTTATCTCCTTACTCCAAATATCCATCTGGAACTCTCGAACATCGTCTCCCCCACCCTAAAATCTATTTCCTGACGTCCGAAAATGCTTTTTGGGAGTCAAAAACGGAAAAACTAAACTCCGGAAATCCATTTTTAGGGTCAAAAACGGAGAATTGAAGTTCGGGAAATGGTTTTAGGGGTCTAAAAACAGAAAACAAAACCCCGGAAATGCTTTTCCTACCTTTGGAAGCCCTTCCCAACTTTTCAATCAATATTAGTCTCAACAATGACCATCATGGTCAAATAACTTACACGATTCTATGATACAGAAAGACCGTCTAGCATGGTGTGATGCTCTTCGCCTGCTTGCATTCTTCCTACTCCTATGTTGCCATGCCGCCGACCCCTTTTATGCGGCTGCTGCCTATGCCTCTTCGGGAAGTTCCGTAGACCCAGAACTGGTGGAATGGGGTGTGCGTTGGGGATCATTGGTGCGTCCATGCGTACCCTTGTTTGTAATGCTCACCGGCGTACTTTCGTTGCCCGTGAAGCAAAGCATGGAGTCTTTCTACAAGAAACGCATCCCTCGTGTATTGTTTCCCTTCGTGATATGGTCAGTGCTATATTATCTCACGCCCTGGTTTACAGGCCTGTTGGGGATGGATAGCAGCGTGGTAATCAAATTGTTCAGTTGGGCAGAGACTGATAGTCAAGCCCTGAGCGAAGGCCTCATCCGCATAGCACGCCTACCATACACCTTCTGCTTCATAGCATGCCACATGTGGTATATTTATATGTTGGTAGGCCTCTACCTTTATCTGCCCATCTTCTCGGCATGGGTGGAAAGAGCCACCAAGCGTCAAAAGGAAATTTTCCTAATAATATGGGCCATCAGCACCATTCTGCCCTACTTCCACCAATACGTAAGTACCTATGCCTTTGGCACTTGCGAATGGAATTCCTTCGGGCTCTTCTATTACTTTGCTGGTTTTAGTGGATATATGCTTCTTGGCCATTACATACAGCACTATGTTCGTTGGAGCCTTGCCAAGACACTCATTGTGGCCATCCCATTGCTAGTGTGCGGATTCATCTTCACTTATTGTGGATACTCACACGTAATGAACATGCCCGACAAAACTCCTGAGCTGGTGGAACTGTTTTGGACGTACAACACTCCCAACGTGGCAATGATGACAATTGCCTTCTTCTTGATGGTGTACAGAGTGAAGATTTCGCCCAATTCCGCCATTGCCTCCTACCTGTCCAACCTTACCACGTGCGGTTTTGGCATATACATGATTCACTATTTCTTCACCAGCCTTGGGTACGACCTTGGCGAGTGGTTGCATATCCCCGCTCCCTTGCGCATACCCTTCTCGGCAATCGTCATGCTCATTTGCTCATGGAGCATAGTTGCTCTTCTAAAGAAAATCATGGGCAAGCGCTCAAAATACTTGCTAGGCTAGGATGTCAATAGTGAGGACCTTACATACCTATCATGATACCAGCAGAAAAGGAGTTAAACTCTGGGCCATAGGCAGATTTTAGAACATTGCATGGACTATATTTAACATAGGCAGATAAGGCTCTCCAGTGCAAACCTAAGCGGAAATCTATGCTAGCAGCGTTGTACTTTACTCGACCAACTTTTTCGGTTACTTTCTGGCCATTCAAGTTATATTTTGTCTTTAAACTTCCATCAACATTCCAATTAAGGATAGCGGCACCACTCAGAGCAAAATCTTTATGAAATTTGTACTTGTATTGTAGAGGAAACATTATACTAAAGATGCGTAGACGGGAAAAATTAATGTCGGCATCTGTAGGATAAGGAGTTACGACCACATTAAGACGATCTTTATCAAAACGATTATAGTCAGTCATACGATAGTTCTTCCAATTAAAACCAGTACCAATGTTAAGCTGATGTCGACCTCCTTTATATTTACGTCCATATGAGAAGAGATTAAAAAATACCTCCATTGAAGCACTCATATCAGTTTTCATCTCGGCTGGAGCTCCAATAGTACCTAGGAACCCGAAGCCAAATCCACCAATATTCAACGAATTCTTATCTCCGGTATTTTTCACGCTAACTCTAGTTTTCTTACTGATACTAACATCATTCAATACAGAGAAGTCCCAACTGTTAGCCGAATTGGTTTGTGCCATCATCGATACAGAGCTAATGAGGCATAGGATAAACACTTTAAGTTTCATTGTCTATGTGATTTATTATTTTTTAAACATTTTCCTCAATTGAGCTATGCTAGCAGAGCCTTCCATATATATCAGGGTGAGTACACCATCGGAGTTTGGCACCATAGCATTGTTGCGATAAAAGATATATCTCTTTTTGCCTTTCACGGGGGATAACTGAAACAGGCCATAATAAAGACATGAGTCTCTGTAGTTTAACTCATGTGATATGCTTCCTCCCACATCATCCATCACCCTTTTCTCTATATCTTGACTTATAGAGTCAGAGGGTATCAGCGTAAGACTTTTGAAGACATCCAAACGGTAATCAGACAATTCCTTGCCTTGTATCAGAAGCAGAGTCACATCCTTGCACCCATATTTATTGATCCAACTATGCTTGTGTCTCGAATTGTTCCACTCGTCCTTGGTCATAGAACTGGATTTTGCAGAAGCATAATCCTTACAAGTTAGGTACTCTGCTATGCGCAAATCGCGCTGAGCACAGAGAACTAGCGAAAGAACAGAACATATGGCTAATGTAAATATTCTACGTATCATAATTTATCTTGTTGGTGTATCAAACATATCACTCAATTGATTAAACATCTCATCCTCAATGGTTTCCTCGCTCACAATATTATCCATTGACTTTTTCATCAGTTGGAGAACCTCTTCACGCTCGGTAATGCTTCTGCCATCCACATAGGCAAGACATATGTCCTTAGGGGCATAGGATGAGATAAGGAACTGACCAATGAGAAAGAAACCCGTTATCAAACAAGCTGCCATAGCACTTATCTTTATGAAGGTGAACTTGTTGGTGTACACATGAGTCTTGGACACTGATTCTTTCCTTCCTGTTGCCAGAAATCCCATCACGGCTCTCACTTCGTCGAACTTTGAGGCTCTACCTTCTTCACTTACAAGGAATTGCTTTAAGGAAGTTTCCTCCTCCGGTGTGGTTTCTGCTTCAAAATACCTTGATATCAGGTCTTGCCAATAGTCTTCTGAATATAAATTGTCTTTACTCATAGCTATATTTCCGATAACATTCACGAATCGTTTTTCTTGCTCTCGACAATTGCATGCGCACCGCCGCTGGTTGCATACCTAAGTCGCATGCTATTTCTTCAAAACTCTTTCCTTCGTATTCTCTTAACTGGATTATCTTCTGCTGGAGAGGAGTCAGTTCTCGGTTTATTATTCTCTCTACAATCGAGAAGGTTTCCTGCTTTGTATATATTTCTTCGGATGAAAACGTTGATAGTTCTTTTGACGAAGGATGGGAATCGATATCTACATTTGATTTCCTATTTCTGACGGCATTCAAACTGATGCGTTTGGTGGCAACATGAAGCATTGCCGAAGCATCTTGTTCTGACTTAAAAATCGATGTAGATGACCACAATTTGACAAATGCATCCTGTAAAGCATCCTCGGCATCGTCGCTACTTGTCAATATTTTCTGAGCCGTAGCCATCAATTGCTTGTGCATCCGCTTGAAAGCAGATAGCAAAGGATGTTCTGAATTGTCGGTTGGCATGTCCATGTTAGATTTTGACTCATTAATATTGATTCATCATGCAAGCTTGTCTATTCCTTGATTGAAAAGGGATTTTTGAAGCTCGTCTATTGATATAACACACAAAGTTAAGATTTGTAACACGAAAAATGTACTTTTTCCCAAAAAATATTGCTTGACACTGTCCATAAAGGTAATCAGGTAGTCAGGTAGTCAGTTATTTTTTGAGCTATAGTTTATTATTTTTACCCGTAATTGTAACTGAATATCTGACTACCTGACTACCTGCATTCTCGGAGAATTATTAGCGTACGTAAGTATATGCTTGGAAATAAACAACATAGACAACGGTATCTCGCGACCGCGATTCCTGTATCTCTCAATTTAAAGGCTTCTATCCCTCAACTTTAGCGTTATTTCCATGTAAGTTTGCTCCCCATTTATGTACGGAGAATAGATAATTTCGGGGTCACGACCTCGTAAAATGCTACATTTCCCACATATTTCGCAATTGTGCATGCATTGCCATGCCTGGCGAACGTATGCAAGACGCTCCTCTTTGGTGGATTCTTCTATCTTTGGCGGTGTCATTTTTGTTGGATAAAAAAAGCGAGTGAAGCTTCATTGCTGATAAAAGTCATTCACTCGCTATTGATTGTTTTACTGAGCAGGAGCCCACTTGCATCGAACGGGAGAAACTATGGCTCCCTCTTCCTTGAGCTGCTTCATGGCCTTATCCACCTCTTTGCGATCAAGACCACTGATTTCTGCTATCTTACCTGCATTCAGAGGCTCACCTGCCTCGCGCATAACCTGCAATACCTTTTCTTTTGTTTCCATTGTTATTCGGTTTTTTAATTATTATTTTATAATGATTACAATTTTGATGGTGCAAAGATAAATAATTTTTGCCGATGTATGCAAGAAAAAATACCAAAAATCAATAAAAAAGCACAAAAAAGGAGGAAAACCGAAGCTTTCCTCCTTCTAAATAGCATATATTCTTTTGTAATTACTTCAATCCGCTATTCAACCATTCAATGTATGCTGCAACATCCTCATTGAAACTGTAGCTGGGTGCCAAGGGCTTACCATTGGGATCAAGCAATACGTAGAAAGGTTGTGCATTAGCACCAAACTTATAGCGCTGTAGGTAGCTCCAACGATCACCAATGGTGCGCAACTTACGCTCCTGACCATTCTCGGTAACGGTGATTGGTTCTGCCAAAGGTGTCTTATCGTCAACGTGAAGAGTAACCAAAATATACTTATTGTTGATGATTTCAGCTACCTCATTATCTGTCCAAACAGCTGCCTCCATCTTACGGCAATTTACACAGCCATAACCGGTAAAGTCGAGCATAACGGGCATATTCTTCTCCTTTGCATAAGCCATAGCCATGTCATAGTCGTCAAACTTGGGCTCTACCTCCTGGCTATAAAGATTGAAATCCTGAGTGTTTACTGGAGGAGCGAAGGCGCTTACTGCCTTACAGGGAGCACCCCAAAGACCAGGTACCATATACAAGGCGAAGGCCATAGATGCAACGCCAATAGCCAAACGTGTGATGCTGGTACGGGGACGAGTAACGATATTACCCTCCTCGTCATACTCATCCTCATCGTGAGGCAAACGAATCATATTGAGCATATACAAGCCCATGAGAGCAAAGAGGATAATCCACAAACATAGGAATACCTCACGGTCAAGGATGCCCCAACCATAAGCCAAATCGGCTACGGACAAGAACTTCAAAGAGAATGCCAACTCAAGGAAACCAAGCATTACCTTGATGTTGTTCATCCAGTTACCACTTCTTGGTGCGCTCTTAAGCATTGTGGGGAAAAGAGCAAAGATGGTGAAGGGCAATGCCAATGCGATGGCAAAACCGAGCATACCCATTGTGGGAGCAAGGATAGAACCACTGGTAGCAACCTCAACGAGCAAGAAACCGATGATAGGACCTGTGCATGAGAAACTTACCAATGACAAAGTGAAGGCCATCAAGAAGATGCTAAGCAAACCTGTTGTCTTCTCAGCCTTTGAGTCTACTGCATTGCTCCATGAAGAGGGAAGTGTGAGCTCGAAACCACCAAGGAAACTGAGGCCGAACACAAGCAATAGCAAGAAGAACAGAATGTTGAACACGGCATTGGTACTCATTGCATTCAATGCGCTTGCACCGAAGCACAAAGTAACAAGCATACCCAAACCTACATAAATCACAATGATGGAAATACCATAGGTAATGGCGTCTTGCACACCCTTGCGACGATTGTCCTTGCTACGCTTCAAGAAGAAACTTACTGTCATGGGGATAATGGGCCATACACAAGGTGTAAGCAAGGCTAGCAAACCGCCACCCATACCCATAAGGAAGATCCAAAAAAGTGATGTATCTGACTGACTGGTAACATTATCTGACGAACCCAACTCACCAACAACGGGTGTCCACAAATCGTTTGCTGTCAAGGCGTTTGCTGGATCCTTTGGTGCCTCTGCACCAGTAGCCTCAGCAGGTGTCTCAGCTACATTGCCCTTCTTTACAGAGAAATCCACGCTAGTGGGGGGCAAGCAGTTCTGATCGTTGCAAGCACCATAGGTAAGATAACCAGCTACCTCGTAATCATCAGAAGTGATATTGAAAGTCTGCTTGAAAGCTACTTCGCCTTCAATAGTTTCCACCTCCATGCCAAACATTGCATCGTTGATGGTGTGAACATCGCCAATGGTTTCAAGCTTACCAGCAACCTCAACACCAACCTGCTTGTCAAGTGTTACTGTAGCAGCAGTGGGACCTCCGTCCTTGATGTTGGTACCATACACGTGCCAACCTGCATCAATTTTACCCTGGAAAGAAACTTCCAACTGACCCTTATCGTTAACAGCATGCTTAACGACAAACTTAACTGGTTCTGCCATTTGAGCCATAGAGGTCAAGGCAACCATTAATAAAATAAATAATGTGTAAATTCTTTTAATCATGTCTCTACATATTAAATTTGGGTGCAAAGTTACGAATATATATTCAGACAACAAAAGTAAATATGTGATTTTTCGCATTTTACACTTGTTTTTAGACTCTCGGAGAGTCCATCTTGCCTTCCTGAGGTCAAAAGCAAGAGCGCCAGATGTTGATATATAGTTTTAGTGCACACTTATTGCAATCATTGTGTTATAATGCGTGATTTTGCATAACAAATTGCACAGAAAAGAACAAAACGAGCAAAATAACATAAGATTTTAGGTCAATTTCTTGCGTATATGAACAAAATGTCCTTACTTTGCATTCAAAATTCAGAGATTAAAACAAGAAAACAATTAAACTTAAATTTAAAGAATATGTCTGAAATTGAAGTAAAAGTTAAGGAGATTATTGTAGACAAGTTGGGTGTTGATGAGGCAGACGTAGTGCCCGAGGCAAGCTTCACCAATGATTTGGGTGCAGATTCTTTGGATACCGTTGAGTTGATTATGGAGTTTGAGAAGACCTTCGATATCACTATTCCTGATGACAAGGCAGAGAAGATCTCAACCGTAGCTGACGCTATCGCTTACATTGAGAGCAATAAGTAATTTAAAGTATTACACTACTTATTCATAAATAGTTGTCGGGTGGTCTTCTAAAGTCCATTAGACAACTATTTTTTGTATAATATGGAATTGAAAAGAGTTGTTGTAACAGGATTGGGTGCAGTATCCCCAATTGGCAATACAGCAGAAGAAACATGGCAGAACATGCTTGCTGGCGTGAGCGGTGCTGCTCCTATAACTAAATTTAATGCAGAGAAATTCAAGACTCAATTTGCATGTGAGGTAAAGAATTTCGATGCAAATAAGTATATCGACCGCAAGGAAGCAAGAAAGATGGACGCTTATTGCCACTATGCCTTGGCTGCTGCTCAGATGGCGGTAGAGGATAGTGCAATAGACCTTGAAGCCATTGACAAAAACCACGTAGGCGTGGTCATGGGCGTTGGCATTGGCGGAATGAAGACCTTTGAAGATGAAGTTTTAGCCTACGGAAAAACAGGCGAAACCGTTGGTCCTAAGTTTAGCCCTTTCTTTGTCCCCAAGATGATTGCTGATATTTGTGTGGGTCACATAAGTATCAAGTATGGCTTCCATGGCCCCAACTATATTACCTCCAGCGCATGTGCCAGTAGCACTACTGCCTTGGCAGATGCCTTCAACTTAATCCGTTTGGGCAAGGCCAATGTAATCGTTAGCGGTGGTGCCGAAGCCGCTATCACACAAGCCGGTGTTGGTGGTTTCTGTGCAATGCATGCACTTAGCACACGCAACGATTCGCCCGAAACTGCTAGCCGTCCTTTCAGCGCCAGTCGTGATGGTTTCGTTATTGCCGAAGGTTCGGCATGCCTCATCCTTGAAGAATTGGAGCACGCCAAAGCACGTGGCGCAAAGATATATGCCGAGATGGTCGGTGCAGGCATGAGTGCCGACGCTCACCACATTACCGCATCTCATCCCGAAGGTTTGGGAGCTATCCTGGTGATGCAAAATGCACTTGAAGACGCTGGTATGCAACCCGAGGATATCGACTACATCAACGTACATGGCACCAGCACTCCCGTTGGTGACGTAAGCGAAATGAAAGCCATCAAAAGTCTGTTTGGCGAGCATGCCTACAAATTGAACATCAGCAGCACCAAGTCAATGACAGGTCATTTGCTGGGTGCAGCAGGTGCTATCGAAGCTATGGCCAGCGTAATGGCGGTAAAGGAAGACATCATTCCTCCCACCATCAACCATGAAGAAGGCGATGAAGACCTGGAGATTGACTACAAGCTGAACTTTACCTTCGGAAAGCCCCAGAAGCGCGAAGTACGTGCGGCATTGAGCAATACCTTTGGCTTTGGAGGACACAATGCATGCGTCATCTTCAGAAAGTATATTGAATAATCCCACGTAGAGCACACTACGTTTTATACTATTATATATCTGTGAAAGCAGGAAATATACTAGATACGATAAGGTTGCCTTTCAGAAAAGACAGGCAGCTTTATCGTTCTTTTTATAACATCCTTGGTTTCTATCCTAGGAATATAGAACTTTACAAGCAAGCGCTCACACACAGAAGCGTAAATCATAAAAATAGCGAAGGAAAGAAATACAACAACGAACGACTCGAGTACCTAGGCGATGCTATCCTTGGCGCCGTTGTTGGTGATATCTTATACCGACACTTTCCTGGCAAGAAGGAAGGCTTCCTCACCAACGTAAGAAGCAGAGTTGTACAAAGAGAAACTCTCGGACGCCTTGCCGATGACATGGGACTTACAGAATTGATACAAAGCAATCTTATGGGCAAAACCCACAATAGCTATATGGCAGGCAATGCCTTTGAGGCTTTGATAGGTGCCGTATATCTGGACAGAGGATATGAGTTTTGTGTCAAGTTTGTAAACGAACGAATACTAGGCAAGTACATCAATCTGGAAAAGATAGCAAGCAAAGAATCCAATTTCAAGAGCCGATTCCTGGAGTTATGCCAGAAATATCGTTTCGAAGCTACTTTTGAGCTCTTGAAAGAAACTCGCGAAGAAGAAACGCTCTCCCCCCTCTTCCTCTCTAGAGTAACCATTTATGGCATTGAATGCGGCAGAGGTTCTGGATATAGCAAAAAGGAAAGTCATCAGATGGCTGCTAAAGAAGCCCTGGCAAGACTGAACAGAGGAGGAGCTCTATATAAAAAGATTGTAGAAAAGCAAAACACTATACACAATGTCACTAACTCGGATAATTCAACCAATATTTGCGAGCAGACGCAGAGCATTGGATAAATACCAGACGCAAGCGGAGCAATTGCAGATGCAAGTACTTCATCGCCTTGTAAACAAAGCAAAAGATACAGAATGGGGGCGAAATCATGGTTTTGCATCCGTAAGTTCATACGAAGACTTTGCCAAGACATCTGATGTCAACACTTACGAAGAACTCAAATTGGCCATCGACCGTATGCGCCAAGGCGAGAGCGATATCCTTTGGCCAGGCAAAGTGAGATGGTATGCAAAATCCAGTGGCACTACAAACGACAAGAGCAAATTCATCCCCGTCAGCAAGGATGGATTGAAAGATACTCACTATGCAGGAGGCAGAGATGCTGTAACATGGTATCTGCGCAATAATCCTCAGAGCAGAATTTTTGATGGCAAGGCCCTAATCCTTGGTGGAAGCCATGTGCCCAATTACAACACCAAGAACTCACTCGTGGGCGACTTGAGTGCCATTCTTATTGAGAACATCAATCCACTGGTCAACCTGGTGCGTGTTCCCAAAAAATCCATTGCTCTACTCTCCGACTTTGAGGTAAAAAGGAATTTAATCGCACAGGAAGCCATCAAGCAAAACATCACCAATCTAAGTGGTGTCCCCTCCTGGATGCTATCCGTGATGACCAGAGTATTGGAAATATCTGGTAAGGACAATCTGGTGGATGTGTGGCCAAATCTGGAGATGTTCTTTCATGGAGGTGTGGCATTTACTCCTTATAGAGAACAATACAAAAGATTGATTCCCTCCGATCAGATGCATTACATGGAGACCTACAACGCCAGCGAAGGTTTCTTTGGAGTGCAAGATGACCCCACCAACCCTTCTATGAGTTTGATGGTGGATTATGGTGTGTTCTTCGAGTTTATTCCCATGGACGAGATAGAAAATCCCAATCCTAAAGTTGTACCACTTTGGGGAGTGGAAACAGGCAAGAATTATGCTGTTGTGATATCTACTTCCAGCGGACTTTGGAGATACATGATTGGCGACACCGTTCGTTTCACGAGCACAAATCCATATAAATTTTTAATCACCGGTCGCACCAAATTCTTTATCAATGCCTTTGGTGAAGAACTCATCGTTGATAATGCCGAGGTCGGTTTGGCAGAGGCATGCAAACAGACGGGAGCCGAGGTACTGGAATACACCGCTGCTCCTGTGTTTATGGATACCGAAGGCAAGTGCAGACATCAATGGTTGATAGAATTTTCTCGTATGCCCAATGACTTGGTTGCTTTCTCTCAGATTCTAGACAAAACCCTTCAGCAAGTAAACTCCGACTATGAAGCAAAGCGATACAAGGATATAACTCTTCAAACTTTGGAGATTGTGGTAGCACGCCAAGGGCTGTTCCATGACTGGTTGGCATCCAAGGGTAAACTGGGCGGGCAGCACAAAGTTCCTCGCCTCTCAAACAATCGCAACAACATCGACGAAATGTTAGCTCTTAATTCATAAGATTATCCGAATGCGAAAGATAGCATTTTACATATTATTCATACATGCACTGATACTTACAATAGTGTCATGTGCCAATATTGGAAGCCCTGATGGCGGAAGATATGACGAAGAGCCTCCCGTGGTAATGGGAGCCTCACCTGCCGACAAGGCCGTAAATGTCAACACGCCCAAGATCAGTATTCTGTTCAACGAATTTGTCAAACTTAGCAATGCCAACGAGAAAGTAGTCATCTCTCCCCCTCAGTTGGAAGCAGCCAACGTGCGTGCTGACGGCAAGCGCATCAGGGTTACGCTCTACGATACTCTTCAAGCCAACACCACGTATACCGTGGACTTTAGTGATGCCATTGAGGACAACAACGAGTCAAACCCAATGGGATTCTATACGTATAGCTTCAGCACTGGTGCGGTAATTGACACCATGGAGGTATCTGGCAATGTTCTTGCAGCCGAAAACCTGGAACCCGTCAAGGGTATGCTCGTTGGTTTGCATAAAGCTGATAGCACCTACCACGATAGTTTGTTCCGAACGAAATCTCTCATCAGAGTTTCACGTACCAATGGTAGCGGACATTTCTCCATCAAGGGCATTGCCCCTGGCAAATATCGCATCTTTGCCCTTCAGGATGGTGATGGCGACTATCGCTTTAGTCAGAAATCAGAAGACATCGCCTTTGACACCACCATCATTGTGCCTTATAGCAAACCCGACTTGCGCATGGACACTTGTTGGAGAGATAGCATCTATTATGATTCTATCCGAGTGGTTCCATATACTCACTATTTCCCCGATGACATTGTCTTAAGGGCTTTCAAGGAGGGAAAGCAGGACTTGCACCTCCTAAAAACAGAGCGTCAAGTACCTGATTACTTCACTCTCTATTTTACCGCGCCTGTGGATACACTCCCCGTCATCAGAGGTTTAAACTTTGATGAATCTTGTTTGTATCTTGAGGCTTCGGAGAAAAACGACACTTTGACATATTGGATTACAGATACTACCTTTACCCATAGAACCGACACTTTGGAGATGGAGATGCAAAGCCTTGATACCGACTCCACTGGTGTCATTGTATGGCGTACTGATACATTTACCATTGTTTCAAGGAAACCTTGGGCAAAGATTAAGGAGGAGAAGCAAAAACAAATAGACGAGTGGAACAAGAACCGTGAGAAAATGGCAAAGAAAAGCAAGACTCCATTGCCCTACGAAGCCAATCCCCATGAGCAGGACTTCCTCGAAGTAAAACTTTCACCAACTGGTGTGCTCGACCCCAACAAGAATGTAGACATCAAGTGCAACGAGGCCATTGCCTCTGTAGATACCTCATTAATACATCTATACCTTCAGCGCGATTCCAACCTGTTTGAAGAACCGTTCATCCTGCTTCCCACACCCAATAATGCAAGGTCATACACTCTCTATGCCGAATGGGAGCCTGATATGAAATACACCATCATACTGGATTCTATGGCCATCACTGGTGTGCTCGGACATGGCAATCGTAAATCAAAGACTGACTTGCGCGTGCGAAGACTTGACGAATTTGGCACTCTGATACTAAATCTCGTCAATGCAGACACCACAATGATAGTACAACTATTGAACAGTTCTGACAAGGTGGTAAACCAGGAACGTGCCTCTGCTGATGGTACGGTATTGTTCTATTATCTCAAACCCGAGACATACTATATGCGTTGCTTTGCCGATACCAACGGCAATGGCATTTGGGATACCGGCGAATTTGAAACCAACACCCAACCGGAAGTCGTATCCTACTTCCCCAAGCCGATGAACGTAAGGGCTGGATGGGACGTAGAACAATCATGGGATGTGTATGGCATACCCGTAACGAAGCAAAAACCGCTTGTCCTCACCAAGCAAAAGGCTGACAAAGTCAAGACTCCTAGAGACAGGAACAAGGAGCGCGAAGCGGAAAAACAGAAGAAGAAATAATCCTCTCCGAAAAAGCACGTAAGCAAACACTTTTGGTGGCGTAAAGATGTGGAAAGGCATTTTTTACGCCACCAATATGTTAAAAAACCTTACATAATCTTAAATAATGTTAAAAACAATTAGTAAATCCCTCGCAGATAACGTTATATATTTTTAAAGTGGTAACTTTGCATCAGAAAAATCAAAATTAGAAACTATATTATTCGGGTACTAAACATTAGATGATTGTTTCAGGACATCGTTAATATTTATCTCCCCGCTATTGAATCTTCAATAAACACTTTACAACTATGACAGACAAGAGATTTCTAACTCGTTCCGAGTTCCAGTGCATGATGAATTTATGGAACCTCTCCACCAGAGGCGGTTTCATCCGTGATATCCAGGAAGGCTTCGAAAACCCCAGGCCCGCATACACTACTACAGCCACCTTCATGAAGATTCTCGTTCGTAAGGGCTTTTGCAAAGTTACCCGAGTAGGCTCCATGCAATACTACACCCCCAAGATAAGCAAAAAGGACTACTGCAAGCGCGTATTACAGAAGGCACAAGAGGATTATTTCGATGGCGATGTGGTACAGTTTGTAGAATTCCTTCTCAACCAGAATACCCTCACCCCAGAACAAAAGGAGGCTATGGTTGCAATGTTAAGGTAGCAAAACGGCAAGATACTGCAATTTATTCTACAAAAAAACTATACAATCTCAAACTAAATTAGTATATTTGCACAGAGAAAAATAAAACAACACATAACAAAACTTTAAATTTATTAACACAATGGCAACATTAGATTTGACACAGTATGGCATCACAGGTTCTACCGTGATTGCCCACAACCCTTCTTATGAGCAGAAGGGCAACCGCATCGACATCCTCCTTAGCGTGGCTCTGTTCCACGGTCGTACTACGCAGGTGTCGCCGTCATGGTGGACTTCAGGACTGGTGTTCACAGAAGATGCTTCGCAGAACTATGAGGCGTACATTGAGCGCGACCAGACGAAGCTGACGATTACACCGTATGGTGATAAGGACGTGGCTGATGCATGGCCGTTTGAAAGCAATTATCTCCATGTTGGTTCGTTTACCAACGGTGAAGGCTATCGCAAGAATTATAATAACGATGCACTGATGCTGCCAGACACCAATGCCAACAAGAGTGGTGCAGGTTTGCATACATATGTTGGTGCTTATAACAGGTTCACAGGAAGTGCGGCACCGAGTGGTAAGAAGTCGGTTCGTGGTTTCCGCCGCGGCCTCGGCGCTAACCTCTCGAACCTGTC
>JAFOCV010000082.1 GCA_017381015.1 Bacteroidaceae bacterium | reverse complement strand
GGAATATTTAGTTTAGAGTTTAGTGTTTAGAGTTTAGTGTTTAGAGTTTAGTGTTTAGAGTTTAGTGTTTAGAGTGTAGAGTTTATCGTTATCGTTATCGTTATCGTTTCGTTTTCGTCATCGTTATCGTTTAGTTTCCTCCTCGTCATCGTTAACCCTTAACCTTTAACCGTGGCCCTGCCACATTAATCCGCGTTGTAGTTGAATACAGAATATAAGCAAGCTTATGAAATATCCTATAGGCATACAGCAGTTTGAAGAAAATCGTTTGGGCGATTGGATATATGTGGATAAAACAGCACACATTTATAATTTGGCAACAGGCGGAAAATATTTTTTCCTGAGCCGTCCGCGCCGATTTGGCAAGAGCATGCTGTTATCTACTTTGGAAGCTTATTTTCAGGGAAAGAGCCATCTGTTCAAGGGACTTGCCATAGAATCGTTGGAAACGGAATGGGCAGAACATGCGGTGCTGCATCTTGACCTCAATGCAGAGAAATACACAACTCCTGAGGATTTGACTAACATTCTGGATACCTATCTTCGCGAATGGGAAGAAAAATATGAATCACCAGAAAGAGAGAATCCAAGTTTGTCGCAACGCTTTCGTAGTGTGATTCGTTCTGCCAAGCAGAAAACCGGTAGGAACGTAGTGGTTCTTGTTGACGAATACGACAAACCCATGCTTCAGGCCATAGGCAATGAGGAGTTGCAGACGGAGTTCCGTAATGCCCTGAAGGCATTCTATGGTGTGTTGAAGAGTGCCGATGGCGACTTGCGTTTTGCTCTGCTCACGGGTGTTACCAAGTTCAGCAAAGTGAGTGTGTTTAGCGACCTGAATAATCTGAACGATATTTCCATGGATGACCGCTACAATGAAATATGCGGAATATCCCAACAGGAACTGCATGATGTCTTTGACGAAGAGATTGGCAAACTGGCTATTGCTAATGGTCAAAGCAAGGAGGCGGCTTACGAGACATTGCGCCAGCGTTATGACGGATACCACTTCTGTCCCAATGCTAAGGGCATGTACAACCCGTTCAGCGTACTTCTGGCCTTGCAAAAGAGAGAATACGGCAGTTTCTGGTTCAGCACAGGTACACCAACCTATTTGGTACAGTTGATGAAAGAGGCCGACCTGAATCCTTCTGCCTTGTCTGGTTATGAGGCCAGTGCCAGCGAACTGGACAGCATACAGATCAGTGTGGACAATCCCATAGCAGTGCTGTATCAGAGTGGTTACCTGACTGTAAAGGGGTATGACAAGGAATTGCAGTTGTACTCGTTGGACTTTCCAAATAAGGAGGTCGAGGAGGGATTTATTCGTTTCCTGATGCCCATGTACACGGCTATTTCGGAATTGGACTCTCCTTCTTTCGTTGGAAAGTTTGTACGAGAAGTGCGTGCATGCAAGGTTGACGATTTCATGAAGCGTCTTAAAGCCCTTATGGCGGATACTCCTTATGAGATTATAAGGGATTTGGAGAATCATTACCAAAATGTAATGTATATATTTACAAGACTTATGGGCTGTTACACTCAGGCAGAATATCGTACATCCAATGGCCGTATAGATTTGCTGATAGCAACAGACAAGTATGTCTATGTTATAGAGCTAAAACTTGATGGCAGTGCTGAGGAGGCTTTGGCTCAAATCAATTCCAAGGACTATGCCCTTCCCTTTACTGTTGATGGCCGCAAGGTAATCAAGATTGGTGCCAACATCACCAGTGCCACACGAAACATTGAGCGCTGGCTGGTGGAAGGATAACGGTGAGCGGTTAGCGGTGGTAAGCCCACTGATGGCACAGATACAACAGATTTACACATATATTATATAATGTAGGGACGCTGCGTGCAGCGTCCGCCATAGTCTTCAGTTTTAATTAATCGGCAGATTCTTCAGATTAAACGGAATTTCGTGTTGTCGATTAGATTCCAGCAACATCCAGTTGCCGAGACGTTCGTCTCCAGTATGCTATTCTATAGAGAAAAACAAATGCATTTGCTTTTATCTAAAGAACAGCATTCGTCAGAATCTAATACTCCGTGCTTCCGTGCTCTCATGTTGATAAATCTTTAACATCCCGCATGGCAGGCACAGTGAAACGAGTGCCTTTTTGCGTATTCCAGCGCCAGCGTGATTAGTGTTGATAGGACTGGTAATTCTGTGTATTCCGCGTATTCTGCGTGAGATTAAATTATCAACAGGATTAAACGCAATTAACCAGCAGCCCTGCTGCTCTTAACCAGCGACTCTGTCGCTATTCACCGCTGCCCTGCAGCATTAACCCAGCCGTGAAACGGCGCTTAACCTGTCGCCTCGCGACAATTAACCAGCGCTAAAGCGCTATTAACCGCACCGCAGGTGCATTAACCGTTTTCGTTATCGTCTATACTATACCTCCCACGGATTTCCACGAATCTCGCTCTAATTGTTTATACCGCACACAGATTCCACGGAAGGCGCAGAGTTAACGAACAGAAATCGGAAAACGCTGTTTTTTGAGGCTTAATTTTATAGGAAAACGCATCCTTTTAAGGGTATGCTTTATAGGAAAACGCTGTTTTTTGCAGTAGGTTTCCATAGGAAAATGCACCTCGTATCATAAAAAGTACTATCTTTGCACTAACAAAAAGGCAGTAACATGTTATACAGAAAGATTGCAAAACGGATTGAGGAATATCTGTCTTCAGATTCTGATAGAATGCTTTTGATTGATGGTGCACGGCAAATAGGTAAGTCATATATTATCCGCCATGTGGGAAAAGAAATGTTTCCGAACTATATTGAAATAAATATGGAAGAGGATAAATTGGGTGACCGCGTTTTTGCGGATGCTAAAACCACAAAGGATTTCTATATGGCTCTAAGTATTGTCGCAGGCGACAAGATGAAGGAGAGGGGTAACACCCTTGTGTTCATTGATGAGATTCAAGCATACGAGCATCTTCTTACTCTTGTGAAGTTCTTGATGAAAGAGAAGAAGTTTACCTATATTGCCAGTGGTTCTCTGCTTGGAGTGACTTTGAAAAATACCCAATCGGTTCCTATCGGAAGTTTGGACATACAACATATGTATCCGATGGATTTTGAAGAGTTCCTTTATGCTAATGGTGTAGGAGATGTGGCTATTGACGCTATGAGGGAGAGTTTCAACAATAACCAGGCATTGTCTGATACGATGCATTACAAAATGCTGGATCTCTTCAAAAAATATTTGTTGGTAGGTGGCCTGCCAAAGGCTGTTGAGATATTCGTGGAGAGTCGTAATGTCGTTGAATTCCGTTCTATTCAGAAAGAGGCTCACGATTTATATGGTGTTGATGCTTCTAAATACGAGGAGGAACATGAGAAAAAGTTGAAGATACGCCGTATCTTTGATATGATACCGTCAAACCTTGAAAATAAAAAGAAGAGGGTTGTCATTAAGGATATTGAAGACAAAAAGTGGAAAAGAACTAATGACTATTTAGATGATTTTGATTATCTAATCTCTGCTGGTATAGCTTTAGAGGTAAAGGCAATTAGTACCCCAACATATCCTTTGGTAGAGAATAGTGGCAAGAACTTGTTAAAACTCTATCTGAATGATGTAGGTATCCTATCCAGTATATTCTATCGCAACAACATCAAGGCTGTAATGTCTGATATCAAGAGCATAAATCTCGGCTCCGTTTATGAAACTGTTGTAGCACAAGAACTGAGAGCTCACGGATATTACTTGTACTATTATGACAATAAAAAAAATGGAGAGGTTGATTTTTTGATTGATGATGCCGATAATCTTTCAAATATCCCAATTGAAGTAAAATCCGGAAAAGATTATACGGTTCATAGTGCTTTGGATAAGTTTATAGCTAACGATGACTATAATATCAAGAAAGCATATGTATTATCAAATGAGAGAGAGGTCTTTATTGATAATGGCATTATCTATGTTCCTATTTACTATATTATGTTTTTTCAAAATATTTCCAATGTAGTAGGGGAGTTCTTGGACTAAACTTTAATTTGCAATAATAAGGAAGTAAAAATGCAGTCTTAACCCCAAATCGCTCATTAGACAGTTCTGCTGCTATTAACCAGCGCTAAGCGCTATTAACCGCACCGCAGGTGCATTAACCAGCAATCCCCGATTGCTATTAACCGTGGCTTTGCCACATTAACCAGCGACCCTGTCGCTATTAACCGCAGCTCCGCTGCATTAACCAGCAATCTCCGATTGCGATTAACCGTGGCAAAGCCACATTAACCAGCGACATTTTGAGAAACCCGAATATACTTTCACTCGTTGGGAGAAAATATTCAAGCGAGCTTGATATTTTTTCACTCGTTTATTCGTATATTTGTGTGCGCAATATAGGCTTTTTGTACACAGGTATATTCATAAAATCCCTTTCAAAGCACGTGTTGCCATCCTTGATGGAGGCATTGTTTAATGTTCCAACACAGTC
>JAFOCV010000081.1 GCA_017381015.1 Bacteroidaceae bacterium | reverse complement strand
AGTTGCATACAGCCCACACATGTTGCGAGCATGGTGCATCCGTCTTTAACTGGACATGCACCATCACCCTGTGCCTGATGCTCATAAATGCCCTGCTCCTGCCAAAACTGGGATTGAGAAAGAAGAAGCATTGCTGCCATTAAATCCCATTCATGGTTATCAATTCAAATATAATATAAATAAGGTAATAGATAGAATACTATAGATATGAAACAACGTGTTGCCTCTCTGTTTTTGTTCATATTGTTTTGTGTGGTGGGTCTTGCCCAGTCGTCCATGATAGACGTCTCGCGTGATGTCAGATTGAACCGAACGGCTCAGCTCGGTGGAAAGGCTGGTGTCTTGTTTCATTCCAAGTCGCCCGACCTTGTTATATCCACCACTGTCAATAGCGATCCTAAAGTCACCATGCCAAAGGCTTTGGGCAATAATGTGTACGAGTATGAAATGTTGCTCGATATCAATGGCGCTACCGACCGTGTCTTCAAGATTTCCAAGAAAGGAAGCGTGATAAGCACCAAGACAGGTCAAGTCTTGCTTAAGGCGAATGCGTATGTGGGGTTCAATGTGGACATCGTGGAGAAACCTATCTATATGGAGTTGTCCGACGAGGGAGGTCACTACATCCTTCATGGCAATGGCTGGGCACTGATAGAGATAAATAGTGAGATAAAGATAACGCCCAACTACAATTCAAATCTTAAGTTGGAACATCGTAGTTCTCGCTCGGTGGCAGGTGTGTATGTGGATTCCTTGATAATTAATGTGGAATCTTTGCAAAATCTGCATACTCGGTTGGAAACCGTAAGGACGGAATTGGACAAACTGAATGCTGAATATGATGCTCTTTTGACACGGAATACATCTGAAAGCGCCTTGAATCGTTTGGACAAGAAGATTAAGGAAGTGGAGACCACCGTATCATCCTTGTCCAAGGAACTGGACGAACTGTCTTATATCAGTGTCAAAGGCGAAGGCACCAATGAGAGGGTGATAGATGCAGGGGAAATCCTTGCGTTGAAGAGTAAGGAAAAGAGAAAATATAATGTCATTCTGCAAGCCAAGCCTCAGGATGGTGGAGCTGCTGCTCGTTCTGCCGTTACATCCCAATATGTACTTTTCAAGGTAACACCCAAGAACGCCATGGTGGAATTGGATGGTCAGATGCTGGAGGTGGTAGATGGTACAACCACCAAGCGTATGCCCTTCGGTACATATTCGTATAGGGTGCAAGCCCCACGTCATGCTGTAAAGAGTGGAACAATCGTAGTCAACGATCCCAAGAACAAGCACATAGTGAACATAACCCTTGAACCTCAGTATGTCAATGCTAAATTCTCCGTTGCCAATAATGCAGAGATTTGGGTAGATGAACAGAAGCGTGGCACAGGCTCTTGTACATTGGAGCTGGGTTATGGTGCATATCTTGTGGAATGCCGTCTCCCTGGTTATAAACCCTCACAACAAGAAGTATTGATAGGTAAGGGTAGCGATAGTGGTGTTATTACGCTTACTCCTCCCACCCCCGTATATGGTTCTGTTGATATAAACAGCACCCCTGCTGATGCCGAGGTGTGGATGGATGGAAAGAAAGTAGGTACTACGCCTATGTTCCTATCGGAGTGCTTGGTTGGAAAGCACGATGTGACGTTGAGTAAAGAAGGATATAAGAAAAAAATAATCAATCTTGATGTTGTTGAGGAACAGACCTTAACAATTTCTGAAACATTAGAAAAAGGTTCTGATAAACGCACCTTAATAGTAAATGGGGTTAGCGATAGTGATGAAACACACTTGCCTATTTATGACGTAGTAGAAAAAAAAGCATCTTTCCCTAATGGAGACGGAGCATTGATACAATGGCTAAATAATAACATAAAGTATCCTCCTTTATGCATAGAGGAGGGAATTTCTGGAATAGTTGTAGCTAGTTTTGTTGTAAATACCGATGGCTCTATTTCGAATATTAAAATCGTTCGTTCACCAAATGAATTACTCTCTAAAGAAACAATTAGACTTATTAGTATAATGCCTAAATGGATTCCTGCTTCTCGAGGTGGAAAAATTGTTAGAAGTAGGTACAGTATTCCTGTTATGTTCAGATTAAGATAATTTGTCATTATTGCATTTAACGGAATTTCAATACTCGGTTTTGAGTAAAAATAATAAAGAAGAGGAGAGGGACGAGACTCGGAATATTTCTGTTGGATAGTAATGTGATATATTAAAATATAGATTAGGATATAATAGAAGACAGATGAACAAAGTGTTTTATTTCATTATAGCTTGTTTGTTGGGTGTTATGTATCTGACTTTTGTCCCTGAGGACGAGCAGGAAATTAAGGTGGAACATCCAAAAGAGTTTGCCACGCAAACAAACTCGCAGGCCTATGAAATTCCCATTCTTGCCAAGGAGCGTGCGGAAATACTCTTGGAACAATATGGCTACACCGTGTCCTACAACCCCGACCTGTGCATCCCCAACTGGGTGGCATGGGAACTGAATGCGGAGAAACTGGTAGAGAGGGAGAGTCGCAATAGTAAGTTCGTGCCCAATCCCAAACTTCCCGAGGACATGGCGGTTACTACAAAGGAATATACGGGTAGCGGATGGGATAGGGGACACATGTGCCCTGCCGGTGACAACAAGTATCATTGGCGTGCCATGAACGAGTGTTTCTACATGACTAATATCTGTCCGCAGAATCATAGCCTGAATAGTGGTGATTGGAAAGAATTGGAGGAGGCTTGCCGAAAATGGGCTGAAGTAGAGCCTGTTTACATAGCGTGCGGT
>JAFOCV010000009.1 GCA_017381015.1 Bacteroidaceae bacterium | reverse complement strand
GGAAATGCTTCCGCACTTCCTGGGCAACCTGGGTGGAGAAATTGGTTCTGCCGTCAAACATGGTCAGCAAGACGCCGAAGATCTCCAAACGGGGATTGATTTTGTTTTTGATCCGCCGCAGAAAAAATGTAAGCCTGAATATCCTTCACTAAAGTGAAACGTCTTCAGATTACATATACAATCAACCCAAAACTCAAATAATAATAACCCTATTGTAAAATGCAAGAAGTGCTTCCTCGAGTGATTTTTAACATAGGTATTCAAGAAAGGACTTGCCAAAATTAAGAATATATAACCATTGACAAAATAACCATCACGAGTAGAGAAAGGAAAGATTGCACATAAAAAGCCATGCAGGTAGTTCCACTCCTCATTGGGATCATCAAATACCAGCTTCAATATGAATAAAGGCACATATATACAAAATAGCGCTGACCACAACTTCCATAATGTATGAAACGATAGTTTTACACCAAAAAAGCCCGATATTAATATAAAGCCGTTTACAGCAACACAGGATAATGCTTCGACTACAATTTGCGGGAAACTATGAAAATTAAACTCGTGAACATCGAGACCTATAAAATAACCATTCAAATGAACAATCAACACAAGAAAAGTAGCTAGTATTCTAAAAAGTTCTATACTACTATTTCTCGGTCCCCCCCCTACAGACTTATACAAAACATTGTTACCCATAAAACTAACAACATAGTTTACTCGAACAGATTAACCAATCGAACAACCTCAGCCACTTCCTCCAAAGTAATAGCTGGGCCAATAGGAAGAGACAATTCCTCATCTGCCAAACGTTCAGTAATCGGTAAAAAAAGTCGTGGATTATTCCAACCCTCCTTTGCATAGCATTCCTGCATATGTGGAGCAATAGGATAGTGACATACAGTACCTACACCATTTTGCTCTAAATAATCGTGTAAACGATCTCGATTCTTCTTATCATTTACAATAATTGGGAAAAGATGGTATGCATTCTGCTCGTCAGGGAGAAGGTCTGGAAGTGAGATAAGCGGATTATCCAAGTGCTCGTAATAGTAGTGAGCCACCTCTTTACGATGCTGGTTATCCTCTGTAATATACTTCAACTTCACATCAAGAACAGCTGCTTGAATCTCGTCCAAACGAGAGTTACGGCCAGCATACTTGAACACATACTTCTGTTGGCTGCCATAGTTTGCCAAAGCACGTACGCAAGCTGCAAGCTCAGGATCGTTTGTAGTAACAGCACCGCCATCACCAAGAGCGCCAAGGTTCTTACCTGGATAGAAAGAATGGCCTGCAGCATCACCAATATTACCAGTTACACGACCATCAATATGCTTACAACCGTGGCTCTGAGCACAATCTTCAACAAGCTTCAGGTTATACTTCTGGCAGATTTCACCTATCTTATCAGTATAAGCCAAACGTCCATAAAGATGAACTAATGCAATAGCCTTAGTCTTAGGAGTGATAGCAGCCTCAATCAAGTCATCATCAATCTGAAGTGTATTTGGCTTTGGCTCTATAAGTACAGGCACAAGGTTATTCTCTGTAATAGCAAGGACGGTTGCAATATAGGTATTTGCAGGCACAATCACCTCATCACCCGGCTGCATCACTCCCATCTCAATGTATGCACGGAAAATCCAAATAAGTGCATCCAGACCGTTAGCACAACCAATAGTGTACTTGCTGCCTATGAATTTTGAATAGTTTTCTTCAAAGCGTTCATTCTCCTTACCTTGAAGATACCAACCGTTATTTACTACACGAGTTACAGCCTCGTTAATTTCTGCTCCGTGAAGAGCAGTTACGTCTTTTAAAGACAAGAATGGAATATTTGCCATATATGTCGATTATTAATTCTATAAATCTTCACCAGTTTCTTTGCACCATTGATCGAAACCAATACCTGCCCACGGCATATTTCTTTCAAAATTTCTTTGCCAGGGATACTGGCGTTTGTTTGTTATCTCATTAAAAAAAGGAGCTTTCCTTACATCACAAACACGTTTTGCTGGTGAACCTGATATTAAAGAAAAATCGTCAAATGTACCACCAACAGTGGAATGAGCAGAAACCAAACAATTTCTACCAATTACTGCACCTGGCAATAAGACACAAGATGTAGTAACCTGAGAGTATTTTCCAATCTTAACACCAGCCAACACCTCTGAAGGAGGAGTAGGATCATTAGTAAGTACGGTATATGGCGAAATAAAAACAAAGTCCTCAATCTCTGAACCCTGTCCAATATTAACATAACTATGCATGCGTACATAGTTACCGATAGTGCATTCACCTTGAATATCACAATAAGACCCTATGGAACAATTATTTCCTACAACAGTATGCTCTCGCATTGTCGCTCTATGCCCTGTTTGCAAATTCTCGCCAAAAGAGCTTCCTGCATAAAATATACAATGGCTTCTAATTAAACTATTAGGTCCTATGATAAGTTCTGGATTCTCGTAGTTTTCATCTTTATAATATCCATACAGCGGTTCACCAAGAACGCAATCATTGCATATGATTGTATTATCACCTATTGTAACATTGTCGTAGATTGTTGTATTGTCCCCTATTTTGACATTCTCACCAATCTTGACATTCTTACCAATTGTTATATTCTTATTATTGAACTTCATGATTAAATTGTTCCATTATCAACATGAATATTCTGTCCTGTTATACTCTCGGCCTTCTCGCTCAAAAGGAAAGCAACCGTTTCTGCTACTGAGCGGATACTGGTAGCCGCTTTCAGTGAGGTGCGAGCATAAATCTTACCTCTCTGTTCATCAGTAAGAGTAGAACTCATGGCTGTAGCCATGAAACCTGGAACAACAACATTAGAACGAATGCCAAGAGGTCCCCACTCGCGAGCTGTATCCTTTGAGAATGCTTCAAGAGCTCCCTTTGAAGATGCATACATTGCCAAACCTTTATATCCGGTGTGAGCACTGATTGACGAAATATGCACAATAGCACCTTTGGTCTTGTGAAGGAGCATGTTGCGAATTACATTCTTTGTCATCATCATAGGAGTGAAGACATTGACATCGTACATAGCCTTCAGATAGTCAAGATTGAGGTTGGTTACGATATCATCGTACGCCATGGCAGCATTGTTAACATAACCATCAATCTTTACTTTATTACCACAGAAATCCTTGAATACATTTTGGCGTACATTCTCGCAATCAGCAAGGTCAACACTTTTAAAGAATACCTTGCCTTCGTATTCTGACTCTAATGCCTTAAATTCATCGGTATAGCTTCTTGCAATACCATATACTGTATTTCCCTGTTCAAGAAGAACCTTACAAATCTCAAGGCCTACTCCACGGGAACATCCTGTTACTATTATATTCATGATCGTTTTAGTTTACCAGTTCTAGTTAATTCAAATTCTTCTACGAACTTGATTCTGCGAGGAATCTTGAAGTCCTGAAGTTGAGATGCCAAAGCTTTCTTGATATCTACATTAGAAAGGGTTGTTCCTTCCTCTAACTGAATATCTGCACAAAGCACATTTCCTAGCACTGAATTAGCTTTGCCATAAACCAATACTTGCTTCACACCTTCAATGGACAACAACACATTTTCTACCTCTCCCGGATTTACTTTGTAACCGCCAACATTGATAAGTTCGTTCTTACGGCTTTTAAAACGGAAGAGTCCTTGTTCCTTATCTACCCACTCAATCAAATCTCCTGAGTGATAATAGTCTCCTTCAAATTTGAAACTATCCGAACGGCCGAGGAGAGACTTGTGAATTAATAATTCGTCATCCACAACAGTGAACTTATCGCGAATCTTTTCTGAGATTTGAAAACAATCCCCTTTAGCTGCAAACAAAGAGCCCGCTTCTGTTGAAGCATAGACATTATTAATCTTTGCAGAAGGGAAAATTTTCACAATATTGTCATAAAGATGTTGATCGGACTTTTCACCACCAAGGGTTACACGTACTACACTATCGTAAGCTATTTCGTAAGGAAGCAGTAAGCGATAGAATGTTGGTGTGGCAGAAATATGAGTCACCTGATATTTATTAATAAGCTCATAGACCTCACTTCTCTGCCTATTGAACACATTGATAAGCGTGTTCAAGTTTTCAAATGCCTGGAAAAACACCTGCAATCCAGCCATGTGTGTTGGATTATAAGCATAAGCCCAAATCTGCCCCTGATACTTGCCACCGATTCTTACACTACGAGTAAGAGTTGAAACCGTATGTATAACCTTCTTGGGCTGTCCTGTTGTTCCCGAAGTAAATATGGTTATCTCTGAAGTAGATTGCTGCAGTGCGGCAACAACATCCTCCATACACGAATACGCATAATGTTCGACAGGTTCAGCTACATTCACCAACTCCTCATCCACTCCATCAATCTCAGAAGGGTTAAGGTCTGAATCCAGCAATACAAGATTTCTGCTAGCGGCAAGTGCCTGAATCAAGTTTACGAAATAGGAATATATATCTGCTGTCTTATATAGCGGATAGTACTGACTTGATGAATTCAGTGAATCCAACAAATCAGAATATGTATATACTCTTTCGTTATCTATCAGAAAAACTCCCATTCTTTTACTTCTGAAGTTTTGCGTAAATCTCACCAACAGTGTTTACAAGACCATCCTCAAAGATGTCAATATCAAACTCGTCTTCAATACGTACAGTAAGTTCTGCAAGATCAAAACTTGTAAGCCCCAAGTCATTACGAAGATTATCTGTTTCCTTAAGAGTTTCTACTGCATTCATTGACTTCGCTACACGGATGTCATTAATAATTTCTAAAACTTTTGTTTCCATTGCTATCTGTTTTTAATTCTTCTTCTTTTCTAAACTTTATAAACTCATCATAATCGCGGATATAATCTTCAGCCTGATATACTTCAGATGCCAGCACCATACATACTGCACCCGAAGAGAAATCTTCCAAGTCACGCCACATACCTGGCTTAACATAGAGCCCTTGATAAGGACGATTCAAGAAGAAAGAACGTTTGCACTTACCATCATCCAAGGTGACACGGAAAGAACCCGAAGCAGCAATAATCAACTGACTCAAATCCCTGTGAGCATGAGAACCACGGTTCTCACCTCCCGGAACATCATAAAGGTAGTACACTCTCTTCACATCAAAAGGAAGCGTACCTTGTCCTGAGCCTGTCGAGGAATCACCATTCTCTACTACTGTAAGGTTCCCCTTACGGTCACTATGGTGTTTATCCAACTCCACCATGGTGCAATCGAACACATTATATTTTGCCATCTTCCTTCAGTTTTAAGAATTCATTGTAATCACGGATATAATCAGACGGATTATATTTAGTTGATGCAAACTCCAATGCAAGGGAGTTGGTTGAGAAGTTATCCATCTCACGCCACATACCTTTAGGGATATACAATCCATAGTATGAACGATTCAGGTGAAAGGTTTTCTTCTCCTTACCGTCATCCACAATCACATCAAAGCTTCCTGAAAGAGCGATTACAAACTCTTCCGTTTCTCTATATGCATGTCCTCCCCTGCTCTCACCTCCTGGCACATCATACAGCCAGTACGTACGCTTGATTTCAAAAGGTATATGAGTATTGTTCTGAGCGAACGACAAGTTCCCTCTTGCATCAAGGAATTTGGGAAGTTCAATGATTTTCGATTGATTCATATTATTTCTTTGTAATTTTGTTTTTGACAAAGGCCAAAAAATTCATTCGTTGATTCAATCCTTGAATACCAAGGAAACTACTTATTACTATAATACCACAACCTAATGAGTATTTAAGCCAACCTTCAAATAGCATCACAACTGCAAGGCATGTGACAACTAGCAATAATTGGATTCCATAACATTTTATAAAGCTATCAGAAAATCTAAACTCATATCTTTTTCTTGCGATAAAATAGCATTGCAGAAAGTACACTACATATTCTAAAGCAAAGGCGAGTCCGAGACCTATTAAGCCCAAATACTTATAGCCAAGTAAACTAAAAACTAAATAATAAACATTAGCCGATAATTCAATTTTCAAGAACAGTTTTGACTCGGCCTTTGCAACAAAAAGATAACTTATTACCCATGCAGCTAATCTTAACATCATACCCAAGCACGCCCATGAAATATACTCGTTGGCAGCCAAGAAACTATTACTATAGAGAATTTTCAAGACGAAAGGCATGAAAACCAAACAAAAGGTAAGCATTGGGGCTAAAATCATTACGGCTACTTCACCTTGTTGACTAACGGCCTCTCTACACTTTGCATTATCTTTATTAATGGCAGCTAACCGCGGATAATAATCTGTAGCAATAGCATTCATTACCATACCTACATATGTAGTCATGATAACAAAACCAGCTTGAAACAAACCTACCTGTTCTACACCTCCATTACCCCGAATAAAACCTCTAATCGCATAAGATACAACGGAAGCAAATATACCACTAAGGCTCATTGAGATACCCATGATAAGCATTTGCTTTCCTTGTTCAAATGTTTGTTTAGGAGTAACTTGTACTTTCTCTATCTTCATTTTTCTTGAGTATAGCCAGCTTAATGCTAAAGAGCACACGCTATTCAGTATGAGGGTAGGTATAATACCGTCAATTCCCAACCAATAATATAATGGAACAGAGGTAATAAGACCAAAGGTTACACCAAAAGCCGTACATTTAGCAAGATCTTTTAGTTGTCTCATACCTTGTAATACAACTCGCTGCCCAGCATTCAATTGGTCAAGTAGTAAAGTTATAGAGAGAATGATGAAAGGTATAGTATAGTCATAATTACCAAAAGATGCCTTACTCAACAATGGTGAGCAGCAAGCGACAATGATAAGTCCTAACAGACCTGTAAACCACACAAGTTTACGGACTACAGTTACAGTTTTGGCTATTCTCTGCAAATCATTAGAACCATTTGCCTCCGACACATCCCTCACTGCACTCTGAGCTAGTCCCATGCTTGATATTTGTTGCACAAGTTGCAATCCGCTCTGGTACAAGCCCATGATGCCAACACCAGCAGGTCCTAACAATACGGCTACAAATTTTGACTTAATAATCTGTATCAGTATCTGATAAACCTGAACACCTCCAAAAAGGGATGTAGCCTTAAAAATACTTCTATATGATGATTGGTTGTTTTCTGACATTATCGTCCTTTGTACATTTCTTCGTAATATTTCTCATAGTCCCCTGAAGTGATGTTATCCATCCACTCCTGATTGTCGAGGTACCAGCGAACGGTCTTCTCAATACCCTCCTCAAACTGAAGACTTGACCTCCGGCCCTACGTCGGCAGAGGAGTTCTGCCTCCCCTCACTTCGGTCGGATATTATCAATATCCTATAAATACCTCGTTCGCCCATCCAATTCTTTTTGAAGTTTGGAGACAGAAATACTATCGATTGCTATACATTGAATCGTAGTATTTCTCGTACTCACCACTCGTAATGTTATCCATCCACTCCTGATGTTCAAGGTACCATTTTACAGTTTTTTCGATACCTTCCTCAAACTGTAAACTAGGTTCCCAACCTAGCTCGCGTTGCAATTTAGTTGAATCGATAGCATAGCGAGCATCGTGGCCGAGGCGGTCGGTAACATAGGTAATAAGGTCCTGGCTATGACCTTCAGGGTTGCCCAACAAACGGTCAACGGTCTTGATGACTACGTGGATAATGTCAATATTTTTCCACTCATTGAAGCCACCGATATTGTAGGTTTCGGCAATCTTTCCATCGTGGAAGATAACATCAATAGCTCGTGCATGATCCTCTACAAACAGCCAGTCACGTACATTCTCTCCTTTGCCATATACGGGAAGGGGCTTGCGCTGACGGATATTGTTGATGAACAAGGGTATCAGCTTCTCGGGGAACTGGTAAGGACCATAGTTATTAGAACAGTTAGTCACAATGGTAGGCATGCCATAGGTGTCGTGGTATGCACGCACGAAGTGGTCTGAACTTGCCTTACTAGCCGAATAGGGAGAATGGGGATTGTACTTAGTGGTCTCGTAGAAGAAATCGCCACCATAGGCCAAGTGATGCTCCGATGAAGAAGCTGTTGTTGTAAATGGTGGCTCTATACCTTCGGGGTGGTTCATAGAAAGTGCGCCATATACCTCGTCGGTAGAGATGTGGTAGAAACGCTTGCCTTCATACTTCTCGGGCAATGATTCCCAATAGAGCTTCGCTGCCTGCAAGAGTGCAAGTGTACCCATCACATTAGTACGTGCAAAGGTGAAGGGGTCTTTAATAGAGCGGTCCACATGAGACTCTGCTGCAAGGTGGATGATGCCATCAATCTGTTCATCTTGCATCAGTTGGTAGAAGGCATCGAAGTCGCAGATGTCCATCTTTACAAACTTGTAGTTCGGTTTGTCTTCAATATCCTTTAAGTTTGCCAGATTACCAGCATAAGTCAACTTATCCAGGTTGATAATATTATACTCGGGATATTTATTTACGAATAATCTTACTACGTGGCTGCCGATAAATCCTGCGCCACCGGTGATTACTATATTTCTTTTCATACTTTTAATCTAAATTAGGTTTACCTGTTTCTTTGAGTTCGTCTATGACCTTGAGAAGATATTGGCCGTATTGATTCTTGATCATGGGTTGAGCAAGTTCGCGCATGCGTTCTTCAGTAATCCATCCTTGTCGATAAGCGATACCTTCGAGACAAGCAATTTTTAAGCCTTGACGCTTCTCAAGAACTTCTACGTATGTTGAGGCTTCTGATAGAGAATCGTGTGTACCTGTATCTAACCAGGCAAAGCCACGACCGAGGGTCTGAACCTTCAGTTCACCATCAGCGAGGAACTCTTGATTCACTGTAGTGATTTCATATTCGCCACGAGCCGAGGGCTTGATGTTCTTAGCAACCTCAACTACCTTATTAGGATAGAAGTAAAGACCTACCACAGCATAGTTTGACTTGGGATTTGCTGGTTTCTCTTCAATACTGAGACAATTGCCGTCTTTGTCGAACTCTGCTACACCATAACGCTCAGGATCATTGACCCAGTAGCCAAAGACGGTAGCTTTTTTCTCTTCATCGGCAGTGCGTACAGCCTCCTTAAGCATCTTTGTAAAACCTGCTCCATGGAAAATATTGTCCCCCAATACCAAGCATGCGCTATCATTACCGATAAAGTTTGCACCAATGGTAAAGGCTTGGGCCAGACCATCTGGGCTGGGCTGCTCGGCATACTCAAAATGTACACCATAGTCACTGCCATCACCAAGGAGTCGCTTAAATCCTGGCAGGTCATAGGGGGTAGAGATAATCAGAATATCTCTGATACCAGCCAACATTAACACTGAGATGGGATAATACACCATCGGCTTGTCATAGATGGGCATCAGTTGCTTGCTGATACCTTTTGTGATGGGGTACAATCTTGTACCACTGCCACCGGCTAGTACGATTCCTTTCATATAGTAATTATTAATTATTAATCTCTTCTAAAAATATCTCGGGTATATACTTTTTCTTGTACATCATCCAAACAAGCTTCGTATCGGTTGGCGATGATAGCTTGAGATAGGGTCTTGAATTCGTCCAGGTTATTTATGACCTTGCTACCGAAGAAGGTGCTGCCGTCTTCGAGGGTTGGTTCATAGATGATAACATTGGCACCCTTGGCCTTAATGCGCTTCATAATGCCCTGAATAGCACTCTGTCGGAAATTGTCGGAATTGGCTTTCATCGTGAGGCGGAAAATGCCTACGGTGGGAGGCTCGTTGAACGATGAACGTTGAACGTTGAACGATGAATCGTATTCATTATTCTCAGTATAGCCATACCAGCTGGCAAGTTTAAGTACCTGGTCGGCAATGAAGTCCTTACGGGTGCGGTTGCTCTCCACGATAGCGGACATCATGTTTTGAGGTACGTCCTGATAATTAGCAAGGAGCTGCTTGGTGTCCTTGGGTAGGCAGTAGCCACCATAACCAAAGCTGGGGTTATTATAATGTGTGCCGATACGTGGGTCGAGGCCAATACCCTGAATGATGGCTTGTGGGTCGAGACCTTTGACTTCGGCATAGGTATCTAGCTCGTTGATGTAGCTCACGCGAAGGGCGAGGTAGGTGTTGGCAAAGAGCTTTACGGCTTCTGCTTCCTTCATACCCATGAATAATACTGGAATACCCTTGTATTCCTGATTTGCGTTTAGTGACGAGCAATTAGCGAAACAATCCATTTCTTCTCCATTTCCAATTGCACCTTGTGCAAGGAGTTTAGCAAAAGTATTGGCAGCCTTTTCCAGACGTTCTACATCTGCAATAGCATTGATTGCTTCGTTTTCTTCGCCAAACTGTTCTATCATCTTGGGATAGCCCACAATGATACGACTGGGATAGAGATTGTCATATAGGGCCTTGCTCTCGCGCAAGAATTCTGGTGAGAAAAGGAGGTTGAATTTCTTGCCTTGCAATGCTGGTTCAGTAGAGAAGCGCTGTGCGTAGCGAACATAGAGACTACGAGTGTATCCGACGGGTATAGTGCTCTTAATAACCATCACCGCATCGGGATTGTATTTCAATACGAGGTCAATGACAGCTTCAACGGCAGAGGTGTCAAAGAAGTTCTTCTGACTATCGTAGTTAGTTGGAGCTGCGATGATTACAAAATCAGCATCCTTATATGCTGCTTCAGCATCAAGAGTCGCAGTAAGGTTGAGTTTCTTTTCTGCGAAGTACTTTTCGATATATTCATCCTGGATAGGAGATACACGGCGGTTGATTTTCTCTACCTTTTCAGCCATGATATCCACAGCCATTACTTCATTGTGTTGTGCTAACAGGGTTGCCATACTGAGACCGACATAGCCGGTACCTGCTACTGCTATTTTCATATAATATGCTATTTTTAATTTCTATTTAATTTTAATAAGGTGTCTAAGGTCAGTAAAGTCACTAAAGTCTCTAGGGACGATAATGAACAACAAAAAATTGAAAAAGTTAACCCTGGACTCACGCATTACGAATGCGTAGTTTTTTGTGTGGAACCTTCATATTAAAAAATATGGGACTTTTGTCAACTGACGGAACATTCATATTAAAAAATATGGGACTTTTGTAAACATACGAAAGGCTTAAACACTTTTGATTATGACTTTCGGCAGGTGACGGAAAGTTTAAACACTTTTGACTAAGACTTTTGGCAGATGCCGAAACCTTTAAACACATTTGAGAGAGACTTTCGGCAGGCGACGAAACATTCGTGCTATTTTACATGAGACTTCCAACAAGCGTGGGAACGTTCGTGCTATTTTACATGGGACTTCCAACAAGTGTGGGAACGTTTATGCTATTTTACACAAGGCTTTCAGCAAGAGGGATTATTTGGGGGTAAATTAGATGACTTAGAAAACGATGAGAGACTAGAGATTAGCGATGAGAGACTGTGTGTTTTATTATCCAAGCTTTCACCCGATGTCCACTCGCAGCTTTGCACGATGGACGACGGATGACACGGATTCCTTCCCTACGCAAAGGCGCTATTTTCGACGAGCGATGAGCGTTTAGAGATTAACGAGGATGTAATTTTGTTATTAACAACAGATGACACGGATGAAACTGTTTTATATCTCACGCAAAGGCGCAAAGAGGCGCAAAGAAGATTTGGTAATCCATTGCTCTTAATACCTAAAATCACTCAAACAAGTTTGGTGATGTTCATCTATTAATACCAATTGACTGCGTCTTGCTTCTAATGAAGCGTTATCAAATTAGGGAAAAAGTAAACGTGTCTAAATTCGTGTCCGGGTGTTGTGCGTAGCTGCGACACACGTCCCAAACAGAGGATAGGAAAACGAGTGTATATTCGGGTATAATTTCATGTTGATGAAACAATGACCTAGTATTCAAGAGAATTATGTTAACAACACGACTATACTCGATTAACGACTAATGATTAGAGATGAGCGACATTGTTATTCTTATTCTTTGTTTCACGCTAAGGCGCAAAGAGGCGCAAAGAAAGATTGGTAGCAAGCGGATGGATTATGTTATTTCATAACGTATGACCATGTCATTGTCGCTATTGTGATAGCCTAATTCAAATATATTTGATTATGCTTTCTCAAAAGCGTTACATCTATCCGCTTGGATATTGAATTATATTTGCTCTTAAGTCTCACGTAAAGTGCTATTTTTGATGAGAGATTATTCCACTGGGGTGAGCTGGTGCTTGGGGACGTAGGTAGTGGCATACGAGATGATGCCGGGGATGCTGACTACTACGCGGGTTTGGGTGTGGATGCGGGCCACACGGCCTATGATGCCTTTGAAGGGGCCGTCGGTGACCAGTACCATGCCGCCGGGGCGGTAGTGTATCTCGTCGTCGGTGACGGAATATGATTGTGGTATGCTACACTCTACTACACGAATGAGGTTGTTCATTGCTTCCTGGGGGATAGTGAGTGGAGTAGATGCGTTGGGGGCGGTGTTGTCGTAAACGAACTGGAGCCTGCCAGACTTTTGGGCTGCGATAGAATCGTGTATCTCGTCATAGGTGGCATGCAGGAAGAGCAGGTCGGGCCGAGAGGGGACTTGCTGCCATAGCTTCTCCTCGCCAAGGGTGGTGGCGCGGTATTCCAAGGGGGTAAAGGCTTGGATGCCTTTATCCGTAAATTCTTGTGCCATGGATAATGCGTTGTTATCGGGGCAGCGGAGGACGTACCAGCGGGGGAGCATATTATTCGATGAGAGATTAGCGATTAGCGACGAGCGACTAGCTACTGTGTTTTTATTATTAACAACAGATGACACTGATTACACTGTTTTTTTCAAAGCTATTGCACATTCTTCACTCGATGTCCACTCGCAGCTTCGCACGATGGACGACGGATGACACGGTTTCCTTTACTCACGCTATGTATTCGATTAGCGATTAGCGATTAGAGACGAGCGAGATTGTGTCTATTATCAACAAGATGAAACGCGATGAAACTGTTTTATGTCTCACGCAAAGGCGCAAAGAGTCGCAAAGAAGATTTGATAGCTCATTGCTCTTAACACCTAAAATCACTCAAACAAGCTTGGTGATGTTCATCTATTAATATCAATTGACTTTGTCTTAGCTACTAGCGTAGCGATATCAAATCTTTTAATTATCAACGAGATGGCATGTTTTTAGCTTACGCTCTTTTCGATTAGCGATGAACGATTAGCGATTAGCGAAAAGGCCTCTCGGGAGGAGCTAGGATGATTTAGGGGTTATTCTATTGGTTGGAGGAAGGCGGTGGGGACGTAGGCTGTGGCTATTGTGATGAGGTCTTTGATGATGACGGCTACGCGTTGCTGACCTTTGTAGCGTGCTACGTGACCTATGATACCGGCGAAGGGGCCTTGTGTGATACGGACTTCCTGACCTTGATGGAAATGTGTGTCGTTTTGAGGAACTTCTGTGATGTTGCCATCATCAATGGCGCAGAGGAGGCGTAAGCTATCCATCTGGCGCTGGGGAACAACGAGGGGTTGGCGAACCAGTTCGTTGTTTATTCGTTGGGTGGCATAATAGAAGCGGAGAAAGGGAAGGTTGGCATTGTCGTAGACGAAGGCTTGTATCTCTGGTAGAGTGCCGTATGCAAAGAATATGTTGGGAATGCGTGAGACACGAAGCTTGACATGCTTGCCATTGACTTCCTTGTGCTGTTCGATGGTGGGCCAATATGCAGTGCCGCCGTGAGAGATGATATACTCATAGGCCAGTTGTTCGCGACCGTATGTGGTGCGAAGAGTATACCATTCTTTTGCGATTGACGGGGAGCGATGAGCGGTGAGCGACTCTTTTTTATCTGAGGGTGGTGTTGCGCAAAGGGTGTTTTTGGTGGACACCCCTTTTTGTGAATCATTGTGCTGAGAAGCAACATTTTTCACTCTAGGGAGGGCATTGGAGGTAAGTCCGTTGCTGGGAAAGTGTTTGTCCTTTCCAATTATGATTGCGTCTGATGGGGCAGCCATCGCGTATAGTCCTATGGCAGTCCAAGACTGAACTGTGAAACGGAAAATACGGACATAAAAAAAGCGTGGGGCCTTCGTTGTCCGTCCCACGCATCGAGGCTCTCGCATTGCCCGTGAAGTCGAAACGAACAACGCTAAAGCCCACGCCGATATGAATATAAGAATCTCTACAACTACCTGTTAGTGGAAGTATCACTCTGATATATATAAAAATACCTAGGTATTATATATATAATAAGGTATACTCCATGCTAACATGGTAGCGCACGAGAGATGTTATAAACATGCCCCGAGGGCATCTACCGTTGCTATGTTTTTGACTTCCCATGCGGAATTTGCGAGATTTCGATGCGTCAAGAACAGAGCGCTAAAGTAAACGCCTTTCTATATGTCATGACTTCAGGATATGTATAGAATCCCACCCTATCCTCTGAATTACACTGCCTTCGCTAAGGTAGCTGTCTTCATACTTTTTCGGCGTGGACCTGTGTGATGTTCGTTGTGCAGAACACGTTCTGCGTTTCGTTAACTCACTAATTTCCATAAAGTCACGGTGCAAATATACGATTTATTTATGAAATATGGAAGTAAATGTTAAAGAATGTTAAAGAAAGTGCGATTAACGACTAGAGATTAGCGACTAGAGATTAGCGAGGAGAGATTAACGACAGTTTTTTTTATTAACAACAGATTACACGGATTATACTGTTTTTTTTTAAAAAAGCTATTGCACATTCTTCACTCGATGGCCACTCGCAGCTACGCACGATGGCCGACGGATTGCACGGTTTCCTTCCTCACGCAAAGGCGCAAAGAGTCGCGAAGAAGATTTGATAGCTCATGTAGATATCATTTGCTATTATTCAAACTAGTTTGATAGTACCACATTCTATCTACATAGACTACGTCTTAGCTACTAGCGTAGCGATATCAAATCTTTTAATTATTAACGAGATGGCATGGTTTTTAGCTCGCGCTCTTTTCGATTAGCGATGAACGATTAGCGTTTAGTGATGAGAGATGAGCGAGATTCTTGGAAGATCTTGGAAGATCTTGGAAGAGCTGGGGAGGTTCGTGGGGTGGGGGATAGGTGTTTGGGGAGGCTAGAATTTGTAATACAGGAAGGGTTGTACTTCGCTATTGCTGAATTCGATGGCTAATTGGAGGACGATGAGGAAGAGGAGGGTCTTGAGCAGCCAGGGGAGGCGGATGAAGAGCTCCTGGAGGGAGTAGAACCAGCGTTCGCGTATGCTATGTGCCAGTATGGCCAGGAATAAGATGGCAAGCCACATGGGGCGCTGAGCACAGAAGGCTGGTATGCATTCGATGTCAAATTCTGTAAATATTCTTCGTATGAAAAGGAGGGCACTGGAGGTGTCTGCCGAGCGGAAGAATACCCAGGTGAAGAGGATGAAGATTTGGCACGACAACCAGCTGGGGATGGTGATGTACCATCGGTTGGAGGGGAGGCGATGAAGGAATAAGCGGTCGCACCACTTGTGAAATACCAAGGCAGCTCCGTGGAGCATACCCCAAAGGACGAACATCACGGTGCTACCATGCCAGAGGCCTGCTATGATCATGGTGAAGAAATTGTTGAAATACGTGCGCCATCGTCCGCAACGGCTACCTCCCAAAGGTATGTAGAGATAGTCGCGAAACCATGTTGAGAGGGAGATGTGCCACCTGTGCCAAAATTCGGATATGTTGGTGGATTGATAGGGGAGATTGAAGTTCTCCCTTAATCTGAATCCCATCATGGCTGCCAAGCCGATACTCATATCGCTATAGCCGGAGAAATCGCAATATATTTGTATGCTAAAGCCAAGTAGAGCCATGAGCAATTCGAAGCCGTTGTAGAGCAAGGGCTCGTCGAATGCCCAATTGTTGAACTGGGCGATGTAATCGGCTACTACACATTTCTTTAAGACTCCCATCATTACGAGCCAAAGGCCAGTGTAGAGGAGGCGGGAATCAATCTGCTTATTGTCGCGCATCTGAGTGAGCATGGCGCCAGCTCTGGTGATAGGACCAGCCAAAAGCAGGGGGAAGAAGCTGAGATAGAAAAGATACTCGAGGAAGTCCATCTTCAGGCGCAGATGGCGACGATATACGTCGACAGTGTGGCTGATGGCTTGGAAAGTGTAGAAGGAAATACCCACCGGCAATACGATGTCGAGCATGGGAAAGTTCTCACGGAAAAGAGTATTGATGACATCAATGCCAAAGTTGGTGTATTTGAAATATAGTAGTGGCAAGAGGTCTATTATGATGATAAACCATAGCCATCTGAAGCGGAGGGAACCCTTGCACTCGTTCATGTGGCGAGTCATTGACCAACTGAGCAAGGCCGTGAGAGGAAGTAGCATGGCTACCTCGGGATTAATTCTGCTGAAAAAAGCCAACGAGAAGAGGGTGACGTACAACATCATCAACGTCCTGCTGGTATGCTGCAAAAGTGCATAAACCATCAGGAAGACGACGAACACGGCGTAGAATGATATTGTATTGAAAAACATATGGATGAATGATGTTGCTCGTTGGGAGGGAATGTATAAATTTTTGTATAATGTTGTTCTAAGGCTTTTGTTTGGGGAAGAGTAACTTCTTGTGCCACTTGCGAGGATACTTTTGCTGAGGAGGATTCATTCGGATAGGGTGGGCCGTTTGTGGCGAAGAGAGCCATACGGCAATGCTATCCATCCATCGTGAAGCAGAGCCAAAGGTGGGGTGCATATTGTCGGAACCACGATTGAATTTGAGACGCGTGCTATCAAAGTATCTCTTTTCGCCCACCGTTTCGCGGATTACCCCGGTGATGGTGGGATTTTTTATCCAACTGGGAGGTGCTATCCATACCGTGGGTCTATCCTTGAGAGCATCCTGTATCTTGCGAATGTTTTGGCTACGAGCCTCCAGGTCCTTTACGCGCAATTCGTTGCCACCGAGGGATACCACTACGTAGTCGGCTTGCGACCAATTGAGAAAGCTCTGCAGAGTGTCCAGATTGGAAGCCCAACCAAGAGTGGAGGAACCATACCAGCATACGGAGTAGAGTTTATGTCCATTCTCATCAGCATAATCGGCAAAGCGCATGGCAAGTCCTTCAATCATGGAGTCGCCAAAGAAAAGAATTCGTTTTCCGCATGTATCTAGCTCCACCGACTGCTGGGAAATGGAATCCTGGAGTGAAACCAGAGAATCGAGAGCTGGAGGTTCGTTTTCTGATGCGGGAGAAGAGTTTTGAAGGCTGGAAAGTGCGTTTTTGTCCTGGGAAAGTTTGTCCCTCATCTGTTCCCAGATGCGTACTTTGCCAATCTTCCACCCGTTGAAGGCGATATAATGTCCGCTAATGGAATATATTGATACCAACAACAAGGGTATCAACAGAATCAGAATCAGACGGACGTATTCCTTCATAGAGTTAGTAGGATTTAAATAGCATTCGAATGGGCTCTTTTTTGCAAATAGAGCGACACAAATATAATATTTATATATGAGAAATGAAACGATTCTCTACTTTATCTATATAAAGATGTGATATTTAATGCAGAGGTGATGGTAAGTCTTATGATAAATTACTATATTTGTATGTGCGCAATGCGTAGAAAATGCTCAGTTTTGAGGAAAGAATCAACAAAAAATCTAAATAGCATGAAGTTTAAAACCTTAATCAAAGCCACCCTGATTGTTTTGGCACTGGTAATGACTGGTGCAGAGGCTTATGCCCAGAAGTATGAAGTTTACCCAACACCAAGGAGTATTACGATGAAAAGCGGTTCGCTGGCATTGACGAAGAAAGTTAATGTAATAGCAGAGAACGGACTGGACCAAATCACGAAGAATCGCCTCAAGTCAGTGCTGGAGGTTTATGGCATGGAGTGCCTCTTCGGGGGGAAAGATGCAGATTGCATGACCATACGCCTGGGTATAGTGGGAAGCGGCGAAGAGGTAGAGACTCATGCCTATGAGAACGAGGGGATGACGAAGACCAAGATAATGGTGAGCAAGAAGTTTGACCGTCATGCCATCAGTATCTCCGAGCATGGCATTACCATCCTTGGTGAGCACACGAATGCCGTGTTCTTCGGTCTTGCAACATTGGAGCAAATAATGGAACAGCAGCATGATGGAGCGCTGGGATATACACTCATATATGACCGTGCCGACCAGCAAAATCGTGGTTTGGTGGAAGGTTATTACGGTTATCCATACAGCGTGGAGGTAAAGAAGGACTTGATGCGCTATATGATGCGCTACAAGATGAATACATATATGTATGGAGCGAAGAGCGACCCGTATCACTCACAGATGTGGAAGGACGCATATCCCACCAGCATATCTGCACAGCAGGAGAAGAACGGTTGGCTCACCCAGAAGATGGTGGAAGACATAGCCAAGGTGAGCGAAGAAACCAAAGTCAACTTTATTTGGGCCATTCATCCAGGTAATGAATTCCTGGGAAGCAATACGGTTATCTCCGACATAATGAGCAAGTTTGAAAAGATGCATGCATTGGGCGTTAGACATTTTGGAGTCTTTGTGGACGACGTGAGCATACCCTCGTCTGATGCAGACATGAAGAAGAATGCCGACCGTCTGATGTCTTTGCAAAAGGCTATTGAAGACAAGTGGAATACGGATGAGGCTGCGCCAGAGGATACGGTGCGCCCCTTGCACTTTGTGCCACAGATATATTGTAATAGTTTTGCAAGCAGTGTTGACCAGCGTCAGAGATTTATGACTGCTCTGAGCAAGGTGCCATCGTATATTACTGTGTATTCTACTGGTCAAGGCGTATGGTCAGTACCCAATAACGACCATACTGCGACCATCGTCAACGAATTTGGTCGTCCCATGGCATGGTGGTGGAATTATCCATGTAATGACAATGCCGACGGACAATTGTATCCCATGGATATGTACAGCAACTTTGTGGATATGCCAGCCGTGGGTGATGGCGAGCGCTTGCCATCTACGTTGAACAATTGTCAAGGCATCATTGCCAATCCTATGCAGCAAGGCGAATTGGCAAAGACATCTCTGTTCTCCATTGCCGATTATGCATGGAACAACGCTGGCTTTAATAATAATAATAGTTGGGAAGCTAGTTTTAAGAGCCTTATTGCCAATGAAGAGATTAGAGAGGCATATCACGATATCACATACTACCTTCGTTGGAATGAGCCAGAGAGCATGAAGACGCTTATCAACAATTACAAGTCTTCTTTGGAAAGAGGTGCTCCAAATGCAACAAAGTTGTTGGACGCAATCGTTAAAATAAAGACTGATTGTGAGAAAGTTATCCAGTTGAGAGATTCTGAAATACAAAGCGACCGCCTGCTGTATACCGACATCGTGCCATGGTTGCACACCCTGCACACATATAGCCAGGTGGTGGAGAAGATGATTACCATCCTGGGCAACACTTCCGAACAGAAGGAAGAAAGTTGGCTCTTGGTGAAGGAGGTTAGTGATAGCTTGGCAGCATTGGAAAACAGTACACTATATACGGCTTATGCCCTTGAGGGTATGGGTAATGGCATCAGTGTGAGCGAGCGCCAGGCGCAACTATCCAGAAAGTACCTCTATCCATTTATATCATATCTGAAGGAGAAGGCTATTGATACGTTCTTTTATGACCCCTCAGCACAGAGTGCTCCTGTGGCTATAAGCAATTCGCCTCTGCTCAATGCCGAGGTACTTAGTCATGGTGCTAACGTGGCATTGAATCTGAAACCAAGCAATTTGGACGTAAATACGTACGTAGGTGTAGCTCTGCCAGAACCTATTATTATTGACGGCATCAGCATAGATGAAAGCATTCTGCCTTATGCGCAATACAGCAGCAATGGTAAGGATTGGGAAAGTGTGGAGTCGGCAGAAAGCGTTGTAGGTAAGCATGTGGCTTATTTCATCTTTATCAACGAAACCGGACAAGGAATCAAGGAGTTCAGTCTTTCTCCAGAAACATTCTCCCTGGCTCTGGCAAGCAAGGCAAAGATAGAAAGTGCAACTATCCCAAGCGGAACAATCTATGAGAATCATGATGCTTCTCAGATGATGGATGGTAGGTATGATACGTATACATGTTTGAAACGTAATCAAGCCAGTGGTGATAACTATCTCATAGACCTAGGCGATAAGGTGGCTATTCACGATGTGCGCTTGTGTATGGGAACCGTTAATGGTGACTATCCCACCACTGCACGTATGGAATACTCAGTGGGAGGTTTGACCTGGAAGTCTATGAAAATCATGGGTACAAATTCCACCAGTTGGAGTATAGATGCAGAGCAAAATGTGAGATACAACGATGAGATGGTGTATTGCGACTTTGATGGTACGGGTGTCAAGGCACGCTATGTGCGTCTGGTGCTATCAAAACCAAATACCAACAAGTGGATGAGAGTTTATGAGATAGAGGTTAACCGTTTGCATGCAGAAAACAGTACCTTGGCTCAGTGTAAGGATAAAACAGGCAAGGCGCTGAGAGAACTTACCGACAAAGACCCTAAGACGGGTGTGAGTAAGGGTGTGACTGGTCCTTTGACATATTCTTTCAATAGCCAACATGATATAAAGGGTGTACATATTTTTGCCCTTCCTGCGAATGTAGAAGCAGGTATCAGCGTTACAACTTCTGGTCAGGAGAAAGAAGTGGTTGGTGCGCTGACAAAGGCTTATCAGTATGTTGACCTCAAGGCATTTCCCAAGGCAAGTGCTATGCACATAGAGTGGGAGGGCGATGAGGCTCCTGCTATTTACGAGATGATACCAGAATACGACACCAGTACCTCGTCCTTGCCTAATGAGGTAAGTGAACTGTCAGAGGCATTCGCTTTGCTGAAAGCCAAATCATTGCATGCTCTTGATTCTTGTGGTAAGGGAGATAAACTGATTACAAAGAATAGTCAATTCGGTTCTCCTTATACAGAATCAAAAGAAGGTTCGCTCAACAATCTGCTCGATGGAAATCAATCCACTTTCTGGCATTCTGCATGGAGTCAGGGAAATGTGGCAGATGGTGTGCATTACCTGGAGATAAAATTACCGGAAGGTACTGTGGGTGATGTGGTTATGCATTATGGTCGCAGAAGTGATACGGATGGACATCACCTGATTAAAGCTAAAATACTCGGTGTGCTGAGTGGTAGTGGGACTTCTGCAAAAACAGAGGAGGTGTGCCAGTTGGATATGCCTTTGTCAAGTCAAAGAGAGACGATTGTGAGAAGTTTTACTCTTGCCAAGGAATACTCAGCAATAAGGCTTTTGGAGTTGGAAACGAGTGGTTCGATGAATGGCGGTAGCGCAGGATTCTTCCATGTAGGAGAATTCCAGTTGTATGCCATGCAAAAATACTATATTATTAAGGATGCTCAGGCAGAGGCAGATGCTCTTCTGGAAGCTACTATGCCCTTACCTTCAGAAGCAACGAAGGAGGATTTGGCGACTCTGCAGAAAGCCTATGAAGCATTCATGTATAAGGTATTTGGAATTGTGCCATCAGGAATTAATGACGTCAATTCAAGCCTGGGTAATGGAGGGAAAACTTATATCTTTGATGTGAGTGGAAGACGCGTGAGTCATCCCAATCAGAATGGAGTGTATATCATAAATAATAAAAAGGTTATTGTAAAGTAATTTACCCAATAACAGGGATTGCTCTTCCTTTGATGTAATAAATTTAAGATATAGTTGCTTCTCTGACGTCAAAATTAGAGCTTTGTATAGTATTACGAAAAAAGCCATAATTTATTTGGTAAATATCCTAGTTATTTGTACCTTTGCATCGTATTATTACGTAATGTTGACATGAAGTTATTACTGCTTAGCAGCCCCAACTTTTTCGTTGAAGAAGATAAAATTTTAACAACACTGTTTGAAGAAGGGTTGGATATCTTGCATTTACGCAAGCCCGATTCGGAGCCAGTGTATTGTGAGCGCTTGCTTACTCTTCTGCCAGACAAGTACCACCAGCGTGTAATTACCAATGATCATTTTTACCTCAAGGATGAGTTTGATTTGATGGGAATTCACTTAACCGAAAGAAATTCTACTCCTCCTCCAGGATATAAGGGTCTTATTACCCGAACATGCTACAATCTGGAAGATTTGCCAGAATTAAAGAAGAAAAGTCATTACGTCATCTTGAGAGGAGTGTTTGATAGTTTCAATGATAGCAATGCTTTGTCGCAATATACTCATGAGCAGTTGAGAGAGGCTAGTAGAAAAGGACTAATCGACAAGCATGTAATGGCTCAAACGGGTGTGAGTCTGGAGAAAATTCAAGAGGTTCGTGAACTGGGTTTCGGTGGAGCTGTAGTATGTAGCGACATATGGAACAGGTTTAATATTCACAGCGGAATGGACTTTAAGGATGTGATAAAGCATTTCCATAAGTTGAGAAAGGCTACAGAGTAATTAAAAAAGCTCTTTCAAATACTCGTTTTAAAGGATATATAGTCAAAAATACAATAAAAATATTCCACACATATTTATTCACAAGACAATGATTGAGAACAAGTCATTCAAGGTATTCTCAGGCACAGCAACACGCTACTTGGCCGAGAAGATTTGCGCCAGCCTTGGTTGTGAGCTGGGCAATATGACAGTAACCCGTTTTGCTGACGGTGAGTTTGAAGTATGCTTTGAGGAAAGCATTCGTGGTAAGGATGTGTACCTGATTCAGAGTACTTTCCCCAATGCTGACAACTTGATGGAAATGCTCCTTATGATTGATGCGGCAAAGAGAGCTTCTGCACGTACCGTAAATGCTGTTGTGCCTTATTTCGGTTGGGCGCGTCAGGATCGTAAAAGTAAGCCACGTGTGAGCATTGCAGCCAAGTTGGTGGCAGATATGTTTACTGTTGCAGGTATTGACCGCATGATAACAATGGATTTGCATGCTGACCAGGAGCAGGGCTTCTTTAATGTACCTGTAGACCATTTGTATGCAAGCAGCGTATTGTTGCCTTACATACAGTCATTGAATTTGAAGAATCTAGTTATTGCCAGCCCTGACGTTGGTGGTAGCAAGCGTGCATCATCTTACGCTAAGTTCTTTAATTGTCCTATGGTAATGTGCAACAAGACACGTAAGAAGGCTAATGAGGTTGCACACATGGAAGTTATCGGTGATGTAGAAGGTGCAGACGTGGTACTTATTGACGATATGGTGGATACAGCAGGTACTATCACTAAGGCTGCAGACCTATTGAAGGAAAAGGGTGCTAACAGTGTGCGTGCTCTTGCTAGCCATTGCATCATGAGCGGTCCTGCTAATGAGCGTGTGGGTGCATCTGCATTGGAAGAGATGATATTTACTGATTCTATTCCTTATCATGGTACTTGCGACAAGGTGAAGCAGATTTCTATTGCAGAATTGATTGCTAATACCATTCGTAGCGTTCAGGATAACGAGAGCATCAGCAATCAGTATCTTATCTAAGTAAATTAGAAGAAAGTATAAAATCTTTATATTGAGGGGCGTGCCTAGGCATGTCCCTCAAAAAAAAAATATTGGCGTGCAGATAAAACAAAAAAAGAGAAACCATTTCTGATTTCTCTTTTCTGAGCCTCTTGTCGGATTCGAACCAACGACCCCGAGATTACAAATCACGTGCTCTGGCCAACTGAGCTAAAGAGGCAGGGTGGGTAAGCGATCTATATCGCGCCGCTACAACCAAGTACCCTTGCTGCGGTCAAGCCCTGGGGGAGTTCCGAGGGAGCATGCCGTACAGGACTTACCCGTGTTGCATGAGGTTGTTCCCTGTTTGCGAGTGCAAAGGTATAGCTTTATTTTTATTCTACCAAACTTTTGAACAAGTTTTTTGCATTTTTTTATCATTTTTATTTTACTCCTTATTTATAATATGGGGTTTTCGTAACTTTGTCGCGTATATTTTAAGATTTATAAAAGAAACTCATGAGTACACAAATAGATATTTCAGTGATTGTTCCTTTGTGGAATGAGGACGAGAGTCTTCGTCCACTACATGAATGGATACAAAGAGTAATGGTGGAGCATGATTTTAAGTATGAAATCATATTTGTTAATGACGGTAGCACTGATTCTTCGTGGAAGGTCATAGAGGAATTGCATAATGAAAATCCCGATACCGTGCACGGCATTTGTTTTAGACGTAATTATGGCAAGAGCCCAGCTTTGTTTTGTGGATTTGAAGCAGCGAAGGGACAAGTGGTGATTACGATGGATGCCGACTTGCAGGATTCGCCAGACGAAATCCCAGAACTCTATAGAATGATTACAGAAGACGGATATGACCTGGTTTCTGGTTTTAAGATGAACAGGAGAAAGGGTGACCCCCTGTCCAAGACTATACCTACAAAGTTGTTTAATGCAACTGCCAGAGCGGTAAGTGGTATACATAATCTTCATGATTTTAACTGTGGATTGAAGGCATACCGTCAGGAGGTTGTAAAGAACATAGAGGTATATGGCGAGATGCATCGTTATATCCCATATCTAGCCAAGAACGCAGGTTTTGCTAATATAGGTGAGAAACCTGTACGTCATCAGGCACGTCAGTTTGGCAAATCCAAGTTCATGGGATGGAATAGATTTGTCAATGGATATCTGGATTTGTTGTCATTGTGGTTTTTGAACAGCTTTGGTTTGAAACCCATGCATATTTTTGGTTTCATTGGTTCGCTGATGTTCTTCCTTGGCTTTATTGCCGTGCTGATAGTGGGTGGAACCAAGTTGTATTGCTTGTCATTCGACATACCACATGCACGAATTACTGATATGCCCTATTTCTATATTGCGCTTACAACGATGATTCTGGGTACGCAATTGTTTGTGGCAGGTTTTCTGGGAGAATTGATTAGTCGTAATTCAAGCGAGAGAAACAAGTATCACATTCGCAAAGCAATATAATGAAAGCAAAAATAATCTTATTTCTTGCATCAATCTTCTTGCTGGTATCATCTTGCGACTTGTTGGATTGTACGCAAGGTGAGGTATCTTATCTGAGGATGAGCATATGTGATTCGCAGCACAATACGGTAGTTTTACCCGATACATTGACAATCACGACATGCGGAACTGATAGTGTGTTAGTAAATAAAGACATGAATACCAGTGAGATTTTGTTGCCCCTGAGTTATCATGCGCTGGTAGACACATTTGTGATGCATTATTCCGGCGAATTTTATGCCATTACGGAGACGCTGTTTGTGAGCAAGACAAATAATATTTACTTTGAATCACCGGATTGTCCTACACTGATGATGCATACTATCCTTTCCGCATCGTGCACGCAGAATCTGTTTGATTCGGTAAAGGTAGTATCCAATAAGATTAATTTTGAAGAAACGACACACCTGAAACTCTTCGTTCAGGAGTAATTATATTAGGAAACATTACTTTATGAAGAGAGTATTACTAATACTTTTGTTATTTACAACTCTTGCAAACAAGATGCTCTTTGCGCAAGAGGTAGTAGCAGATACAATCGTATCAGCCTCTGCCGATGTTAAGCCCATGGGACGTCCCGGTGCCATGAAGTGGGAAGGACCCAAGGAGGAAAAGTTGTATTTCATTTCTGGTTTTGGTGTTAGTGCGGATGTAGTTGGATTGGTAATGAAGTCGGCTGGCAGCACCTTTTCGCAAATAGAAATAGCAGGTCGTTTGAATATACGCGAAAAGATATTTCCCATCTTCGAGTTGGGAGTGGCAGAGGGTAACAGAATTGGTAACTCCAAAGACAATGAGTTTCATACTACCGCACCATATTTTCGTGCAGGTTTTGATATCAATGCCAACAAGAAGCGTACTTCCAACAGGTTGATGCTAGGTTTCAGATTTGGTTATAGTTCATTCGAATATGACTTCATAGGTCCTGCTATCACTGACCCTGTATGGGGAGAGACAATTCCCATTGACATGAGAGGGATAGATGCAAGTGCAATGTGGGGCGAAGCCGTCTTTGGTCTTGAGGCAAAGATATGGAGTTTCATACGTATTGGTTGGAATGCCAGGTATAAATTCCGTTTCTCGCAGAAGCATTACGAATTTGGTGAACCATGGTACATACCAGGTTTTGGTCCTAATGGTCCTAATTGTTGGGGCGGTACGGTAAATCTTATTTTCGATTTTGGTCGTACCATGAAGAAAGGAAAGTAAAATATATTTTATCAAAAATAGAATTATGAAGCTCAATAAAAAACAGATTTTCTTCCTTATATTTTTGATTGCAGGCACTATTTTTATTGCCATTAATAACAATCAAGGACAGACATCTAGAGGACAGGTACGCAAATTTACAGAACGTATCTTTGGCACCCAGATGAGTGTGACATATACTCATTCAGAAGATTTGCGTGACACAATCATGTCATGCCTCAGAGAAGTGGATGCTTCCTTGTCAATGTTCAATCCTAAAAGTACTTTGTCCAGAATCAATAGAGGTGAGACAGATTCTTTGGATGAGCATTTGGCTTTTATATTGCCAATGGCACAAAGTGTTTCGGAGGCTACGGATGGAGCTTTTGACGTAACAGTAGGTCCTTTGGTCAATGCATGGGGCTTCGGTTTTAAGAATGGCAGTTTGCCCACCGATGAGCAGGTAGATAGTTTGCGTGCCAATGTAGACTATAGATTCATAACAATAGAAGGCGATAGGATAGTAAAGCAAAATCCCGATATCATCATAGACCTCAGTGCCATTGCCAAGGGTTTTGGTTCTGACCAGGTGGCAAGTTTGTTGGAAAGCTATGGAGTAAAGGATTTCATCGTAGAGATTGGAGGAGAAATAGTTAGTCGTGGCAATAATCCAAAGGGAGAAGCATGGCATATAGGAATAAATAGACCTGTTGAGGACTCAACTAGTACCAACAATGAGATTCAGGAAGTGGTTGACGTACATAATCGTGCTATGGCCACAAGTGGTAATTATCGCAACTTTTATATAACAGAAGATGGACGTAAGCTATCACACACGATAAATCCAGCTACAGGACGCCCTGTTCAGCATAGCCTCCTTTCAAGTACGGTTGTTGCACCAACATGTGCTATGGCCGATGCTTTTGCCACCAGTTTCATGGTTATGGGCATAGAGAAAGCCAAGGAGGTAGTGGAAGCTCATCCCGAGTTGCAGGTATATTTCATCTATGCAGATAGTTTAGGCAATTATCAGACGTGGAACAATCTTCAGAAGGAGGATTAGTCCTCTCTCACTTGTCCATGTGAAATGTTTTTCACTCTTTCTCGTTTATACCTTAAATGCCTATATCAGATTTCTATCTAAAAGTAACCACACTTCCCTTGCTTCAGGGAGTCAGTGCCGAGCAGATTTTGCACATGCAAGAGCGTGGAGCTTTTAGGATAGTAAGTATAGAGCCAGAAGAGGGATACATTATTCGAAGCGGCCAGCATTGCAATATGCTAACTATGCTCATGGAAGGCTCGCTTATGTGCATATCGAAGGGAAATGAATGGACATTGGAAGAAGAAATACATGCCCCTGCCGTGATAGAAGAAGAGGCACTATGGAATCGTTCTCAGACATACAATCACACGTATCGACCACTGACCAATGGACGATTGCTGGTAGCAGACAGAAGCCATACGATGCAATTCCTTATGCACAATGAGGTTTTCCGAATGAACCTTCTTACGAGAATGTCCAGTAGAATAGAACGACAATACGAATCGTCAATTTCATTAGAAACAACAGATATACAAGACAAGATACTAAAACTGATACAACGCATTTCTTATACACAAAATTGGCCTAAGCGCTTGAAAATAAAAATGACAACCTTGGCCAAATTGATAGATGAAACAAGGTTAAACGTTTCCATTACCTTGCGACAAATGCAGGAAGCAGAAATGGTTGTGTTGACACGAGAACATATTACATTCAAACATTTACCACAATAGTTTTATATACATATACACTATGCAAAATCCTTTTTTCGGTAAAAAATATAATACCCCATACGAAACTCCACCTTTCGACAAAATACTCTTCGAGCACTACGAACCAGCAATGATGGAAGGTATGCGCCTGGAGAAAGTAGCTATCGAAGCCCTTTGCAATAACCCGGAAGAACCAACATTTGAAAACACTATCCTTCCCAAGACGGGAGAGATGTTGGAAAACGTCACAAGTGTTTTTTTTAATCTGCTTTCGGCTTGCAATAGCCCTGAAATGGAAGAATTGTCTCAGAAGATGTCTCCCCTGCTCAGTGAACACTCCAATAGCATCATGATGAATGAGAAACTCTTCTTGCGCATCAAACACGTATGGGAGAAGCGACACGAATTGGATACTGAGCAACAGATTCTGATGGACAAGATTTATGATGGTTTCCTGAGAACTGGTGCCAATCTACCTAAAGAAAAGAAAGAAGAGCTGGCACAGCTACGTACCCAGCTATCGCAATTGTCCTTGCAATTCTCGCAAAATGAATTGCACGATACCAATGCATGGACAATGCATCTTACTGATGAAGACGATTTGCTGGGACTTCCCGAGAGTGCCATTGTCGCCGCCCGACAAGAGGCGGAGAACAGAGGTCTAGAAGGATGGATAATCACTCTTCAGGCACCCTCTTATGGTCCCTTTATGCAATATAGCCAGCGACGTGACCTTAGAGAAAAAGTATATCGTGCCATGAACTCCATTTGTACTCACGACAATGAGAACAATAACTTTGAGAACGTACGCTCTATCGTCAATCTACGTCAGAAGTTGGCACAAGTCATGGGATATAAGAACTATGCCGACTTTGTCCTGGAGCGACGTATGGCACAGGATACCGAGCATGTGACCGACTTGATGGAGAAACTGCTCAAATCCTATCGCCCTGTTGCACTGAAGGAAGTAGAGGAGATAGAACAATTGGCCAAGGAAAAAGAAGGTGAAGACTTTACGCTTCAGCCATGGGATTTCTCTCATTATGGCTATCTGCTCAAGATGCAACGCTACAATATAGATAGCGAGATGCTTCGTCCTTACCTCCAGTTGGAGAAGGTAAAGGAGGGTGTCTTTTCTCTAGCCACAAGATTGTATGGTATCACCTTCCATCAGGCAGATGATATCCCTGTATATCATCCCGATGTAGTGGCATATCGCGTTCTTGATGCCGATGGCACATTCCTGGCTGTATTGTTGGCAGACTTCCATCCTCGTGCCAATAAGCATGCCGGTGCATGGATGACTACATATCGCGAACAATGGATAGAAGACTCCACTGGAGAGAATGTGCGTCCTATCGTATCTATTGTGATGAATTTTACCAAACCCACCAAGGAACGCCCTGCGCTACTTACCCTTGGCGAGGTGGAGACTTTCCTTCATGAATTTGGTCATGCTCTTCATGCCATTTTCTCTCAGGTTCGTTATGAAGCATTGTCTTGTACCAATGTGTATTGGGATTTTGTGGAGTTGCCCTCTCAGTTTATGGAAAACTATGCTATAGAATCAGAGTTCCTGGCTACCTTTGCCAAACATTATGAGACGAACGAACCGATGCCAGCAGAACTAATCACTCGTATCAGAGAGAGCCGTAATTTCCAGTGCGGATATGCATGTTGCCGTCAGGTAAGTTTCTGTTTGCTGGATATGGCATACTATACATTGACCACTCCTCTTGAGACAGACATACCAACCTTTGAGCGTGAAGCATGGACACCAGCTATCGTACTTAAATCCTTGGACGATAGTTGCATGAGTGTGCGTTTTGGTCACATTATGTCAGGTGGATACTCAGCTGGATATTATAGTTACAAGTGGGCAGAAGTTCTTGATGCCGATGCCTTCAGTGTATTCCAAAAAGAGGGAATATTCAATTCAGATACTGCTCAGCGTTTCCGTCGGGAGGTTCTCTCTCGCGGATGTTCGGAGCATCCCATGACCTTGTACAAGAATTTCCGTGGAGATGAACCCACAATCGAGGCATTGCTGAGGCGCAATGGTATTACCAGCAATGATTAAGACATTTTTATATACTAAGTCACATTATTAATATAATAAGGATATGAATCATGATAAGAATACAATGCTAGATCGCAGATATTTGCGTATGGCAACCATTTGGAGTGAAAACAGCTATTGTCAGCGTCGCCAGGTAGGTGCACTCATCGTGAAGGACAAGATGATAATCTCTGATGGTTTCAATGGTACCCCTAGCGGTTTTCCTAATATTTGCGAAGACGATACCAATGTAACCTATCCCTATGTTTTGCATGCCGAGGCCAATGCCATTACCAAGATTGCACGTTCTGGCAATAATTCTGATGGAGCCACATTGTATGTTACGGATTCTCCATGTATCGAGTGCGCCAAACTAATTATCCAGGCAGGTATCAGACGTGTTGTTTATAGCAGAGAATATCGTTTGACCGATGGCGTGGATTTACTTCGTCGTGCAGGCATTCAGGTGGAATTCCTTCCTATTAATAATGAATAATTCATTTCTTTTTTAAGATTTCTATGAGCAATAAATCTCGCACACCCCTTTACATGGCCATTTGTGTGGTGATAGGTATTGTGTTGGGTACTTTTCTTACTTCCAAATATGGTGTGAACCAACCATATATTGTCAATGCTGGTGGCAATAAGATAAATTACCTCCTGCAATTGATAGAAGGCCGATACGTAGATACCGTCAATACCGCCGAGCTGGTGGAAGGAGCAATACCAAGGATTCTTTCCGAGTTGGACCCTCATTCGGCTTATATCCCAGCCAAGGATGCCGAGGATGCCGAAGAAGACCTCAAAGGTTCTTTCTCGGGCATTGGTGTCAGTTTTCGCATGGAGCGCGACACCGTCACTGTAATGAGTGTAATACATGGTGGACCTGCAGAAAAGGTTGGCATTCTTGCTGGCGATCGTATAATAAAGGCTGATACTCAGAACCTATGCAAGATGCAGAATACCAAGGTGATGAAATATCTCAAGGGTCCTAAGGATACCGACGTCAAATTGGAGATAAGAAGGCACGGAAACAAGGAGCCCCTTTACTTCACCGTTACACGAGGAGCTATCCCTGTGGAAAGCGTAGATGCAAGTTATATGATGGATAATAACATTGGTTATATCCATATAAATAATTTTGGCGAACAAACATATGCTGAGATGCTTTATGCACTTGCTCGTTTGGGATATAGTGGTATGAATTCATTAATTGTGGACCTTCGTGGTAATCGCGGTGGCTACATGCATGTAGCCATTCAGATGGTAAATGAATTCCTCTCGGAGGGCGATTTGATAGTATATACCGAGGGACGTAATGTAGCGCGCGAAGAATACAAAGCCAACGGACATGGCAACTTCCAACGTTTACCCCTTGTGGTGCTTGTGGATGAGGCTAGTGCATCCTCTAGTGAAATCTTTGCTGGAGCTATACAGGATAATGACCGTGGCACTATCATTGGACGTCGCTCCTATGGCAAGGGTTTGGTACAGCAACCCGTAGAGTTCAATGATGGTAGCGTGGTGCGTCTTACCATAGCCAGATACCATACACCCTCTGGTCGTTGTATTCAGAAGGCTTATGAAAAGGGACATGGAGAAGATTACGAAAACGAGATATTCATGCGCTATCAGCGTGGAGAATTCTATGTAGAAGATTCTATCCGTCAGGATGGGCCTGCTTATCAAACCAAGATAGGACGTACGGTGTATGGCGGTGGTGGCATCCGTCCTGATATTTTCGTTCCAGATGATAGTACAGGTGTAACTTCTTACTATAAGGAAGCTACATATACGGGTTTGATTTCACAATTCTGTTTTGAGGTTGTTGACCAAAACCGTGAGGAATTGAATAGTCTTCCCACTTTGGAGGAAAAGATTAAATGGATGGACAAGAAGAACCTACTTGAGAGCTTTGCCAGATATGGACAGAAGCATTCTTTGCCACGTCGCAATCTGATGCTCTACAAGAGCCAGCGACTCTTTAAGCGTGCCATCTATTCTGGTATTATCTACAATTGTAGTGAGATGAGTGACTATCTTCAGTATCTGAACAATGAAGACAATGCCATCAAGCGTTCAGTGGAGATAATATTGGAAAATAAGACATTCCCCCAGAAACCAGAACCAACGGATAGTATATGCGAATAGTAATACAGCGTGTCAGCTCGGCCAGTGTTAGCATCAATGATGCAGTAGTGGGTCAGATAGGCAAGGGAGTGATGATTTTGTTAGGCATTACCCCCGAGGACACAACAGCCGACGCCGATTGGCTTGTGGGCAAGGTCAGTCGTCTTCGCATCTTTGATGATGCCAATGGTGTGATGAATTTGAGTTTGCAAGATATTGGAGGCGAAGCACTTGTGGTAAGTCAGTTCACATTGATGGCATCCTATCGCAAGGGCAATCGCCCATCATATATCCATGCAGCCGCCCCTAGTGTGGCTATACCTCTATATGAATATTTTGTTCAGGCATTGCAAAAGCAACTTGGTCGCCCTGTTCCTACTGGTCAATTCGGTGCTGATATGCAGGTGAGCCTTACCAATGATGGTCCTGTGACGATAGTTATGGATTCTAAAAATCCAGAATAATCAATGAATATCGTCATCATGGGAGCAACCTCTGGCATTGGGTTAGAACTTGCCAGGATATATCATGCTCAGGGACATTCTGTAGCTATAGCAGGTCGTCGCATAGAGCGTCTTCATCGTATTTCAAATGAATTGGGCAATTGTCCCTTTTCTCAAATAGACATTACCCAGGAAGATGCGACATTTCATTTGACCACTCTGATAGAGTGCTTGGGAGGGATGGACCTATATCTGCACGTTAGTGGCATAGGCAAGCAAAATAGGTGTCTTGACCCCCAATTGGAATTATCCACGGTAGAGACCAATGCCCTGGCCTTTACTCGTATGATAACCTTTGCCTATCATTATTTTGTTCAGCAAGGCCATGGCCACATAGCTGCTATATCATCCATTGCTGGCACTAAGGGTATAGGAGTAGCACCTTCATATTCTGCCACAAAGCGCTTCTGTAATACATACCTGGAAGCACTCACCCAGTTGGCACACATGCAAGGGCACAATATACGTTTCACCGATATTCGTCCAGGCTTTGTAGACACAGATATGTTATCCGGTGAATTTCATTACCCCATGATGATGAAGCCTGAGAGCGTAGCTAACACCATAGTGAAAGGTATTTCCAAGGGCAAAAGAGTGCTAACCATCGACTGGCGTTTTCGCCTCCTTGTTGCCCTATGGCGCCTTATCCCCTCGTCATTATGGGTTAAGCTAAAAATTAGTAGTAGGTAGATTAACTTACCTCTCTTACTGCTATTGGTTTTCTAAGAAGAACCTTATTCCAGTCGGCGGAAGTTTGCTAACTTTTGTGAGGAACCTTATTCCAGTCTGGCAGAATCTATGTTCTTTTCCTAAAAATGGCATAATGTATGACAGAGTTTGGCAGGATTTGGCAGATATTTTCTTAACAAATTATTGTTGTCCGGTAAAACTTTTTTTACGATATTTAAATTAAGGGCTGACACTTCTCACGAGGTATCAGCCCTTTTGGTTACCTTTGCCTTTGCACAAACATAATTGTAACCATGGGCAAAGATAGTTATTTTACCGGACAGCAATATAATTCAAACAAGTTTGATTCTACTCTCGCTTAGTCTCCGTTTTGACTTCGTCGAATCAGCTCACGCTTGGCATAATTCAAACAAGTTTGATTCTACTCTCGCTTACTCTCCGTTTTCCGTTTTCCCCTCTCCGTTTTCCGTTTCTGGAGTAGGTTCCTCCTCCTTACCACCCTTGCCTACGGAGGCTGCAGAGCGTTTGGTCAGAGTGATGAGGGCATTCATCTGAGCGATGAAGCCGTTGATTTCGTCAGTGGGCTGCACGATGGCATAGGCATTGACCGTCTGC
>JAFOCV010000080.1 GCA_017381015.1 Bacteroidaceae bacterium | reverse complement strand
CCTCATCGCCAGCAGTAATATTTACCACTACCTTGGCAGCTGCTCGACGTAGAGTAGCGCTAAGAACTGTGTTGTCTGCTATTTTTCCATTATTGAGCTCTATAGCGGTTTGGCCGGCATTGTTTTTTGCCACAGCATCCATAAGGAAATATTTGGGGACATCAGCCTCATTAATAACCAGACCTGTGATATATAGCATGGGGTCTTCCTGCTTGGCATTAAGTAGAGCATTGTAGTCAGCCATAGCACCAAGTGTATTCTCACTCAAATTGCAGTTGGCCAAAAGATACACGAAGTATTTTGTACCTACAGTAAAACTACTACGAAGAGCTTTGAGTGTAATCATTGGAGCGTTGTTGAGCTGCTGTCTCTCATAGTGCGCCTTCTTGCCAGGTTTATCGTTTTCTGCCTCGAATATGAATACATCTATATGCTCAACATATGATTCGGTAGAGTTGTCAGCTGCACGGGTGGTATTTGTTGCAAGATCAATAACAATCTCTTCATTCATAGGAATGTCCAAGGGGTCGTTTGATTGACAAGCAAACAGTAGCAGCGATACTGCCATTACTAATAATGTATTGATTTTCTGTTTCATATCTGTATTAGTTTCCCATGGTTATTATTACATAGTTGGGGTCCTCTGCGCTAGTGCCAGTGTATGGCCAATAGAAGTCACCCTTGCTGCCATTGATTAGCAGGAATTCGCTCTCTGTAAGACCGCTTGCAGTGTATGAAATAGCAAGCATTGTTTCGTCACCAAGATCCATCTTGTTTATCAAAGGCCATACTTCTATTCTGTACCATTTTTCAGATGCATCGATAGGAAATGTCGTTACCTCAGTATTGGTATTCGCTTCGTATACTCGAATCTCGCAATTAGCGCCATTAAGACCTAGTAGGGTTGGAGTCCAAGCGTCGTTGCTAGGTTGGGACATTTGAAAGAATCCCTTGAAGGGAGTAGTTTCGTTCATTTTCGCTGCACTGGAAGGAATTGTAGCTTCTCCCGGGGTGCCAGTAGGAATGAATTCTCGGAGGAATGAGTGGGTGGGGTAATCGAAATGATAATCCTGCATTTCGTTGTCTTCCCAATCAGCTACTATATAATTTACTACAAGCTGACCTTCAGCATTGACAAGGATGCATACCTTGACGTGATGATTGCGCTGTAGGGGTGGAAGATAGACATAAGCGTTGTCCACCTTCTTGCCTTCACCCAAGGTATATTCTATACGTAATGCCGCTGCATTATTGTAGCTAGAGGGAGTGTGCCATGCAGTAGAGCCAGTAGCAACTTCTGCCATGTATTGGTCAGTAATGATTTCTGTGTAATTCTCAGGAGAGGTTGCTTCTGTACTTCCCTTAGTAACTTCCTTCTCAATGGTAATACTAGACTCTAATAGAATACGGTTATTTGCTCGAGAAGCGATACCATTAAGAACCTCATCACTCTGAGGAAAAAGATAGTTATGTATACGTGTGCCAGATGCGAGGTATTCAATCTTGGTTATCTGAGGCGAAGATGCAGCACCAGTAGTTTTTGCAGCATACACTGATAGTTTGGCTAGGGGACGCTCAAGTTCAAAATTAATCTTCTGACCTAAGATAGGATGGCCTTTGTGACCATTGATGATATTTATATTGTTTAGGATATTGTTTACGTTGATACTCTCAATTTGCTTGCAATACATTGGTAAGACTCCACTATTGGTCAGGCTACTGAAGGTGATGCTCTCAAGGGCATCTTTTGACATCTTCTCAGTAAGTGACGCCGCATTAACCATTGATGCTTCGTTTGCTATAAGGTAAAACTCAACATTGTGAGTGCCATTTTCTGGAAGTTCGAGGTCCATATAGAATGGAGTGTTTGGTGTAGTGGCAGCCCTGTAAATGTATCCAGCTTGTCTGTTATTGTAGAATGCATAGATGCGGAGGCTGTTGATTACCATTTCTGAGTCGGTAGGTGTTGCTCGAGTTACAACGTCGTTTGTTGAAACAGAGAGCTCTATTGTGACGCTCTCTTGCTGTACTGCCAATTCTTCTACCTCGTTTTGACAGCCGACACAAATAGTTGCAACCAATCCCCAGAGGGCAATGAGTCTGAATATAGTATTTTTTGTTTGCATATCAGTCGGTGTTTAGAATTCAGGTTTAACAAGTTCTACAAACCACGTTGGTACAGTGACTTTGACACTTGCATTTATAGTGTTGGATGGTTCAAATTCTATTCTAAAGGGAATCACACACTCATGTTTTGTGATATCGATTCCGTGCTTGGCAATGTGTTGTGCAAAGTTTACTTCTATTAGTGAAACACCGCCATCGCCAACTACTCGGAGGTATGCTGCATCTTGCACTCGGTGTCTCATGATGTTGTTCGTGGCAATAAGGTCGCCATTATTTGCTTCGGCAAACTCCATGCTATATGTGGCATTTTGAGAGCCTGCAATATTGTTGAAGTTGGTTAGTGGGGAAACTCCGACAAGTTCTATGGCTTGTATCTTTGATGTACGATGTAGGTTTTCTATACCTACGACTTCTACATATATGTCGTAATGAGAACTTGCGAAATATGTTGTGAGTGTATCAGGTTGTTTGTATTCGTCATAAGGAGCAATGGAACAATCAACAGATGACCAATAGAGCGAGTCGTTGCCAGTAACAGTCTCTCCAGATACATAATCACTGTCGGCAAAAGTCATTTGCTCAAAGTTCCCGGAATTCAGATTACTCACTTCTGTGTTGTAAGTATTTCCAATACATACTATATGATAATTACCTGATGAAAGCGGAGGCAATGTAGTAATCTGTGCCTCTACATCGGCCTCAGGCAGAAGACGTGATGCTACACATTGATTGTGTTTATCAAAAACATACATGTGTACGCGACCTATTTTCTCGGGGAAAATTTCAGTGTTGTTGTCGCCTAGATAACTAAGCTCAAGGCAATATGTGTTGTGACACTCACTGAAATCCTCTTGGATACAGGAAGTGGAGAGGCCTCCCATAATCAGTAGCCCAAAGGCAAGGGATTTTAGTTTCATAGTTTGCATGTTTTTGATAGATGTTATTAGTAAAACGAGAGGGACATACCGTGTTGTGTTTCGCGTATGAGGCAACAGATGTCCCTCTCGTGATATGTTTCAGTTAATTATTTTTCTTCTTATGTAATTAGAACTCAGGGAATACTAGGTCTACTACCCAGTCTTGAACATCAATAGTAATCTCTAGGCATCTGTCCATTGGATCGATATCGTCCTCATCTACGGGGATGAAACCATCACCAGTACCGTCAGGACCAGGAGCGCTCATACGATAGATTTTGCCTTCCTCTAGGTTTTCAATCAAGGTGGGCTTACCATCGGTCAAATTGGTGGTTGAGTAGAATCCCTTTGTGTAGATATAAGCAGGTTGGTCGTCAACAAGAAGCTTAATTACCATGCGAGGCATAACAGAGCCAGCGAATGTGTGGTATGCCAGGGGAGCTGTTGTTGCTACGGCAGGGGCAGCAGGAGTAACGGTTACGTCTGCGTTATCCCAGTACCAAGCTGCTTCCTTAGTGCTATTAAACCAATTGTATACAGTAGACTGAACGTTAAGGTCAGAGATATGTACCATGTGGTTGTTTGCCTCTACACCAGTCAACAGAGATGTAGCAGTAGGATAGTGGTCGAATAGAATGTCATCGAATACAACTTCCTGGTACTTGGGGGTTGAGTTGAATGCAACTCTGAAACCATCGACCTCGAAACGTGAGATACGGGGCTTTAGCAACAACTGAGCTTCGTATACGTCAGAAGTGTAGGTAGTACCATCTACATTTTGGTTATTATGCTGTTCGTTACCTTTTCTTCTTAGTTCTGCCTGTGCATAAAGAGTTAGGCTCTCCTGGTCTTGCTCTCTGTTAATGTCTAGATTCTGCTTTTCAACGAATTCTTCGTAAGTCATGTCCTCATCAATGTTCGCAACAGCTACGATTCTTGAGCAACCATGGTCAACATAGTGGAACTGGATATCAAGAGCGCCACCTGCCAAATCCTCAGAAGACCAATATGTCTGAGCAGCAGCAGAACCATCAGAAACCTTTGCACTATATTCCTTACCAGAGTGGTCAAGAAGGAAAATCTTGAAATTGTTTACCTTGACAGGATCACCAGCCTTGATTTTGTCACCAGCCAAACCACGGGTGGGAACAAATTTTGCATTTTCCAGAGAGACCTCAACACTCTTCATGCGAGTGTTTTGTGGCTGAGGAAGTTCGTCTTGAGTACAAGATGTGAACGCGAGAGCTGCTACGCAAGCAGACAACATTACCTTAAGATTTTTCATAAATTTAATAATTAGGGTGTTATTAGTTTATATTGTTTCTTATTTATTGTTAGATGTTTAGTATCCATATTCTGCCTTAATGGCATCGATGTTTTTTTGAGCTGACGGACAATTGCCTTCAAGTGCTTTCTTAAACCACACAATGGCTTCATCAAATTTTCCTTGGCCCATCAGTGCTACGCCTATTGTGTTGTGTGCTCTCATGTCGCTGGCAACCTGCATTGCCATGTTGTAGGCCTCTTCAAAACGTTTTGCTCTGATTAAGTTATTGGCTTGGTTGATGATTTCTACAGCGTTATCGTTGGTTGAATCATAGTACACAGAGAGGTAGCGAGCACTTCTTAGATGAGGATATATTTCTCGGAGCATTTTTTTCCAGGTCTGACCGCCATCCATATTCTTTATCTTAGTCTTCTTGGCTTCGCCTTGTATGTTTGAATCGTCTATGATTGCTATCACATCGTTCTTCTTATCCATATTTGACGCAACTAAAATCTTGCGGAGTCCGATCCAGTTTTCTTCGCCATTGACGATTTCGAATGTCTCGTGAGTCAAACCATAATCGGGGCGATGTTCAATTATATAATCAATGAGTGCTTTTGCGCGATTTTCGCCTAACCAGGTATTGAATTCTGGAGAACCTTCTGGAGATGCGTAACCAGAGACTTGAATCTTTTCTATCTTATAGTTAGGATTGCTGTGTATTTTATCTACTGCAGCAAGGATGTGCTCAAAGGTTATTTCGTTATTGAATACCGTAGAGTCAATCTCTATCTTAGATACTTTAAAGATAACTTCAAGTTCATCCTGACCGAAATCCCATTTTTTAGAAGCGTCTGTAATAACGTAGGGAGGTATTGGATAAAGACTCTGTTCGGTTACATCCATGTCTGCATATTTGTCGTCGCCACAACTACTGCATCCTACTACGTATCGTCTTACTGCCAGATTTGCCTCAGCCATCCATGGCTCTACATCAACAATGTCAGTATATGTGTAGACATCGCCTTTTAGTACTTGGCGCTCACCCAAAGTCCAATTCTTGTTACCGTTGATGTGGTTTGTTTGTCGTTCACGCTTGAACCTATCTTTGCCGTATACTTCTATAGTGTTTAGCCACATTGTGTCGGTTCCATTATATATAAAAGGTACTAATACTTCTTTCAACTTTGAGGAAACACTATTCTCTCTGGAGTCGACGTCAAACTTAACGGTTACTTTGCGTTTTTCTCGTGTTAGTGACTCGTTGGTGATTAATGCTTGTGCGCTTGCTTCGATGAAGGTTGATAGAGCAACCAGTATTATTGTAAACAGCTTTTTCATAATTAGTATCTCCTTATTTTATCAAATAGATGAATGAAATGCCTATTGAGGTGGGACCTATAGCATGTTTGTATATGGACTGTTCAAATCTACCACACTTGCGGCTTTCGAAGCGGTCGTATTTCGAATACCACCATCCCAATCCAGCAGTTAGTTCCAGGTTCCATCTTGGAGAAATCAGGAATTGGTATCCGTAGGTAATTCCTGCTCCAACAGCCCAACCATCCATTCGAGCCTCCTTGAATCTCTCACCTTTAGGAGCATTGGTGTTCAGATTGATGAATGCATTTGGGATAGGCATCCCACCGATGTTAAATTGACTATAATTAGCGTTGATTCCGATGAAGTGACCATTGAAACTTTCGCAAAACCAATATCTCACCTCGGGAGAGACTGACCAGTGTTTTAACTTGGTGTTCTCCTCTTTATTAAATGTCCAAGGATTGTATCCACCTGTTAGTTCGGCAGTCCATCTCTCGCCTAATGCAAACTCTACTCCCGCGTTTGGTGTAGTGCTTGCCCAATACAGGAGATTGGTCTTTGCACCCACTTTCTGAGCATTGGCATTATTGGCCAGCGCCGTTAGGAGAACTACTACAATAATTAAATAACGTTTCATCAGTCAATCATCCGTTAATACTTAATTTTTCTTCGTTTTATTCACTCTTGTCATTTCAGGAAAATGTTATTTCTGATTTTATGCGTTTCTTTTTCTGAATTTTTCCTGTTTCCGACGCTGCAAAGTTACGGTGGTTGCTTACCTTATGCAAATCTTGCAGTTAAGTATTGTTACACCAGCAAAAAGATATGATGTAACTACTTTTTTTGATTCAAATACAATAATTTTGGTGCAAAATTGATGTATAAGCAAAAAAAGTGCAGTTGTAATTTGAAATGATTGCAAAAAATATTGTAATTTTGTGTTGTAAAAAAGCAGAAATGGACACTTTATCACACATTCATTTAGATCTTGACTATGCATACACGATACTTTTCCTGGTATTGGGTATGTTCTCTTTTTTCACAAACATGAAATTAGAGGATAAAAAGTGGGATGGATATCACAAATCACGTAAAATATTGGGAAGTGCTTTCTTCCTGATGACAGGATATTGTATTCTTCGCTCTTTGCATCCACAATATTTGGATAATTATGGAGACTTTTGGTTGCTGACCGTGGTGTCTCTTTTGTTTTCGTGGCTCAATTATACCTCTTTTCTATACCTTATAAATACCCAGTATCAGATACGTAAGCGATTCTTTATTGATGGAGCCTTGCCTCTGTTGCTTATGTTTGTGGTGGGTTTGTTGGGTAAGTTTATGGTGTCATTTCAAGATGCAATACGTGTGTTGCTTGGCATCTTGTTCATAGGTAAATCCGTACGTATGTTCTATGTTTGTGATACAGAATGGAGGAAGATGAATGTAGAGCAGGAAGAGAATTACGATGAGGCTCCAGATATCCTATGGATGAGAGTGCTGGTTTGGCTTACATTCATACTAGGCCTTTGTACTCTGATAGCTCTGTATGTACCAGCAATACATGTGATATATTGCTATATAGCACCATTGGTGTTTGTCTATATGGTGTTCAGATTAATCAATTATCTGCCAGTAAAGATTGTTGGTATGCGTGATTCTTCAGACGAGCCTGTTGCTGAGGGTGTTCAATCTCAATCAAATTCAAGAGGAATTGATTTGGAAGCTAAGATTGCACCATATGTCGAGAAGTGGGTGGAGAAGAAACTTTATTGCAATCCCAATCTATCTATTAAGGAGGTAGCTGCACAAATGGGAACTAACCACAATTACCTATCGCAGTACCTTAATAATAGATTGCAACTTACATTCCAGCTTTGGCTTAATACATTACGTATTGAGGAGGCAAAGATTATACTTCTGAGTGAACCTTTAAGTGTTGAAGAAGTGGGTATTAGAGTGGGAATACCAGAAAGTTACAATTTTTCGCGTTGGTTTAAAAATATTACTGGTACAACTCCTCTCAAGTATCGTAAGACTAGTAATCAAACTAGATCTTAATTATAACAATCTTCCGAGAGCTTCATTTAGTGCGTTATATGTAGGTATGGGATTGTCGGTAAATACATTTTTGACAATGCCATATCTGTCGTTAATATAGATTCGAGGTACGCGATTGCGAGCAAACTTTTCGTAGATTATTCTGTTTGTTTGCGCTGAGTACGGCATACTAAGGCCATTCTCTTGCCAATATGTGGAGATTGACGCCTCTTCTTCTTCACGGCTAATAAGAACAAATTCCACTCCTTCTCCTTGGATCTCATCATAAAGATGTTGTACATGTGGTAACGTCTGACGGCAATCTGGGCAACCCGTGTGAAAAAACATAATCAATGATACTTTGCCCTTTAAAGAATCGTTTGTGATATGTTGTCCATTGTTCATCTCAAGGGAGAAAACGGGTAAGCGCTGTCCAACGGTAATAATTTCGTCAGATATGGGTTCTTCTTTAATACATGCAATAAGTACAAGGGTAAGACCACAAAGTGCTATGATTCTGAATAGGTATTGCATATCATTGTTTTATTATAACAATTCTGCTACATTATATTATATAAGGTGTCAGGAAGGAATTATTGGGGGATGGTGTCGTAAGATTTTTGTAGCATGACTTGGAGATTCTTTAATCTCTCGGAGCTAGCTTGGGGAATGTCAGTCATGATGTAGCTAGATTGGGTGTCCATCATTGTTTTGCCTGAATTATCTACCAGTAGTGCGCCGGCTGGGTAGTTGCAATACGCAAAGGGGTAGGTGTAGTTCTTGCTAAATACATTGCGGCTCCATGGGAATTCTTGATTGTGGGGGATGGCCATTTGGCTTAATATAGTAGCTACAATATCGTTTTGAGCAATGATTGTATCCACATTCTTAACTTTCTTCACGGCACCACCAACGAGGAAGAGTGGCATGTGGAAGAATTCCGGTTGGTCGAAGGTAAGACCATACGTGTGGCCATGGTCAGCATAGATGACAACGAGCAGGTTCTCCCAAAGAGGTGAGCGACTAAGGCTATCGAGGAATTGTCCTACACAATGGTCTGTATAGGCAAAAGCATTGTGCACCTTGTTCTCCAATTTTGAGTATGGAACTATCCAAGGTTCGTGGCTACTGATGGTTTGGCATGACCATAAGAAGGGAACAGAGCTAGCATTCTCTTGTTTGGTGCGTTGCATCAGAGAGAGCATGCGGTTCATGGCGATACTGTCGTTGGCACCCCATGTGTCGCGCTCTTCCTTGCTTACGTTGATGTCTTCTATGTCCCAAACCTTATATCCAACGGCTTCCAGGTATTTGCGCTTGTTCATGTGGTTGGCATTGCCGCTATACATATAGTCGGCAGAGTATCCGTAGCTCTTGAGTGTCTTGGCTATGCTGGGAAGCAAAGGCAAACAAGCATCTGTCATCATGAGCGATGTGGTGGGGTAGGCAACATAACCAGAGAGAGCGCTCACGGTGCCACGGTCGGTGCGGAAACTAGTTGCCCATGCGTTGGTAAAGTTTACTCCACGTTTCATCCATTCGCATAACTCGGGAGTGACTCCCTTGACACCGCCCAAGCTTTCAATGAAAGGTGCACCCATGCTTTCCAATTGAATGGTGAGGATATCTGGTCGCTGGGTAGAAAGAAGTGTGTCGGTGATGTCCTCTGTATCGGTGGGGAAGATTTGTGAGAAAATCTTGTCGCACTCTTCCTGAGGCATCAAACGGAATTGTTCTCCAAAAGTTTTACGGTATTCAATGATGGAGCGGGCCATGTGGCCAACGGGATTGATGGCCGCATGATTGAGCAATATTTTTTCGCTATGAAAAGCGCTACGCTCGTCCACTCTTTTGCCATTGATGCCCCATATCATCAGACAAAGTAGTAGGCCTACGATGGTATATGGTATGGGACGTTTATTTTCCTTGACAAAAGAACGCCTGCTCTGCTTCTTGATATTTTGAATTTTCTTGGGGGTAATGATAACCACAAGAAAGGCCATCAGGAATGCGGATAGCAGGATGGAACCTATGCGCGTAATGATATAAGATGTGGAAACGCTAGCACCAGCATTGCCTGGGGAAGACATATAACTGAAGACAGAGGCATCGAGCAGGAATTTCCAATTCTCGTACATGATGATGGAGCCACCCGTGTTGCAAGTCATCAGGAATGCCACCAAAGCGAGGTATGGGCCTGCTATCCAGCGCAAAGGCATGGAAGGCCACTTGAAGGAAAGGAGGGTGAGCAGCCATACGGGCAACACAACCATGGCAATGACGTTGAAGTCCAGCGGTAAGCCATGCCAGAGCACCTGTAGCATCTCTTGCAATGAAAAGAACATGGTGTCTTTGTTGTATGCCAGGAATTCTACTTTGCCAAGCAATGTGGCAATTGTAAGCAGGATTATGAGTGCAAGTATGTAGAGTGTGCGCTTCATGGTGTTGCTCGCTATAGGTGTGTTGATAAAATGTTATTTTCTTCCAAAGTCGGCAGGTATCTCGCCCCATTCCTCGGTATTCCATTTCAGTATGGGTATGGTGGAATTGTGGGTTCGCAACCAGTTTTCTGCTCTTGCCACCAGGTCGAGGGCTTGTGCCGTCTGCTCGTTTCTCTCCAGTGTGGTCTTGGCCTTTTTGTTTCTTACCCAAGCCTGACCGCTGACACTATCACTATAGATGGGCATTCGGATACCCTTTTGCTCCATTAGTGCAAGGCCATGGACAATCGCAAGAAACTCTCCGATATTGTTGGTGCCTTGAATAGGGCCGAATCGGAAGATTTCCTTTCCGCTGGGAATGTGAACCCCACGATACTCCATAGGGCCGGGGTTGCCACTACACGCGGCATCTACGCAGAGAGCTTCTTTGACTGATTCCATATGTGTGAGATATTACATTCGTTCGGGAACTTCGATGCCAAGGAGAGACATGCCGTTCTTCACTACCTTTGCCACGGCAGAGCTGAGTGCGAGGCGCACAATCTGTTTGTTGGCATCTTCCTCGCGAAGCACGCTAAAGTCATGATAGAACTGGTTGTACTCCTTCACCAGCTCGTAGCAATAGTTGGCAATTGATGCAGGGTTGTAATCCTGACCAGCTTGACGCAATGCAGATGTGAAGCCGTTCAAGTGCTGGATGAGGCTAATCTCCTTCTTGCTTAACTCGGTGCTTGTGGGAAGTGCCTCGGGGATAGAGATGCCCTGTTCGGCAGCCTTGCGAAGGATGCTTCGGATACGAGCGTATGTGTACTGGATGAAAGGACCGGTGTTGCCATTGAAGTCGATACTTTCCTCGGGGTCGAAGAGCATGTTCTTGCGAGCATCCACCTTGAGAATGAAGTACTTCAGTGCACCCATACCTACGATGCGTGCTATCTCCTGTGTCTCCTCCTCGGTGATGCCTTCCAGCTTCTTAATCTTGTCTTCCGACATCTGGCGAGCATCGTCAATCATTGTTGCTACCAAATCGTCGGCATCAACCACGGTACCCTCGCGTGACTTCATCTTGCCATTGGGCAATTCCACCATGCCGTAGCTGAAGTGTACAAGGTCCTTGCCCCACTTGAAGCCAAGTTTGTCGAGCAGGATAGAAAGTACCTGGAAATGATAGTTCTGCTCATTGCCAACGACATAAATCATCTTGTCGATGGGGAAGTCCTGGAAGCGCAACTTGGCGGTGCCGATGTCCTGAGTCATGTATACAGAGGTTCCATCGCTACGAAGAAGCAATTTCTCATCTAGACCTTCCTTGGTCAGGTCTGCCCATACGGAGCCATCTTCGCGACGATAGAAGAAACCTTTCTCCAAGCCTTCCTCCACCTTGTCACGACCTTCCAAGTATGTGTCGCTCTCGTAATAGATCTTGTCGAAACCTACGCCAAGAGCCTTGTATGTCTCGTCAAAGCCAGCATACACCCAATCGTTCATTGTCTTCCAAAGACCACGAACCTCGGGGTCGTTCTGCTCCCAACGAACAAGCATTTCGTGAGCCTCCTTGATGAGGGGTGCTTCCTGCTTTGCCTGTTCTTCGCTCATGCCTTGAGCCATGAGTTGCTTTACCTCCTCGCGATAGTGCTTGTCGAATGCAACATAGTAATCGCCAATCAGGTGGTCTCCCTTCTTGCCGCTGGTTTCGGGAGTTTCGCCATTACCGTACTTTAGCCAAGCCAACATACTCTTGCAGATGTGGATACCACGGTCGTTTACGATGTTGGTCTTTACCACCTTGTTGCCATTAGCCTCCATCACCTGTGCCAAGGCCCAACCAAGAAGGTTGTTGCGCACGTGACCAAGATGCAAGGGCTTGTTGGTATTGGGGCTTGAATACTCAATCATGACAAGGGGAGACTCCTCTGTGACGGGTAGGAAGCCGAACTTGGGTGCGTGCTCTATTTCTTCCAGGAGATTAATCCATTGTTCGGTGGCAATAGAAAGGTTGAGGAATCCCTTGACAACGTTGAACTTGCTGATCAATTCGGGGCATTGGCGAGTAAGATATTCACCCATATCCTGAGCGGTAGCCTCGGGTGATTTCTTGCTGGTCTTAAGCAGGGGGAACACAACTAGAGTGAGCTCGCCCTCGAATTCGGCACGAGTTTCCTGCAACTGTATCATCTTCTCTGGCAATTCGGCGCCATAGAGTTCTTTCACGCCACTGAGAGCGGCGGAAACTATTTTTTCTTGTATGCTCATCTGATTATTTTTATTTATTTCGCGTGCAAAATTACAAATAAGTGAGAGATTTACCAAATTTTAATTTGAGTAACCATCTTACGGTACTCATTTTCCGCTCTTCGGAACTCCACTTTTGGCATCCAAAACGCATTTTCTAACCTTCGGAACTCCATTTCTCTCAAGCGAAAGGCAAAAAACAAAAAGAGGCAACCCCATTTGGAGATGCCCCTTGTGTAGTTACTTCTGTCTTGTCAGAAGACCCTTTGTGCGGATTACTTACGCAAACCTAGAGCCTTGATGATAGCACGGTAACGGTTGATGTCGCGGCTCTTCAAGTAGTTAAGCAAAGCACGACGCTTACCAACCAAGCCAGTCAAAGCGCGCTCGGTGCTGTGGTCCTTGCGGTTCTGCTTCATGTGCTCAGTCAAGTTCTTGATACGGAAAGTAAACAATGCAATCTGGCTCTCAGCGCTACCAGTATCAGTTGCACCCTTACCATAGGTTGTGAAGAGCTCGGTCTTCTTCTCTGAATTCAAATACATAGTGTTTAAAACTTTTGAATTGTGTAACTTGTTTGCCGTGCAGCTTCCATACGTTCGGGCACTGCCTCCGGTCAAATGCGGGTGCAAAGGTATGAAAAAAATACTGATGTGCGTGTATATTCTCTCTACTTTTTTCTGATTATGAGCTAATTTCTCTATTTTTGCTCCTGTGAGTAATGTCGTTCTATGTATTTTTGGTACCTTTGTGCGCTTATTAATACGTACAGGAACAAAGTACAGAAATACACATACACAGGATTATGCAACAGATTCGTAATATTGCAATCATAGCACACGTTGACCATGGCAAGACCACATTGGTGGATAAAATGCTTTTGGCGGGTAATCTTTTTCGTGAAAACCAGCAATCGGGCGAGTTGATGCTCGATAACAACGAGTTGGAGCGCGAGAGAGGTATTACCATTCTTTCGAAGAACGTATCTATCATGTATCGCGACGTGAAGATAAACATCATCGACACTCCGGGTCACTCTGACTTCGGTGGCGAGGTGGAGCGCGTGCTTAATATGGCGGATGGTTGTATTTTGCTTGTTGACGCTTTCGAGGGTCCCATGCCTCAGACACGTTTCGTATTGCACAAGGCATTGGAAATCGGTTTGAAGCCTTTGGTGGTGGTGAACAAGGTGGACAAGCCCAATTGCCGTCCCGAGGAGGTATACGAGATGGTGTTCGACCTGATGTGCGAGTTGGATGCCACCGAAGAGCAATTAGATTTCCCCGTCATCTATGGTTCAGCGAAGAACAATTGGATGGGTGAGGATTGGAGCACTCCCACAGGTGATATCACCTATTTGCTCGACCAAATCCTGGAGCATGTACCTGCACCCGAGCAATTGGAGGGTACACCACAGATGTTGGTCACCAGCCTTGACTATTCAAATTATACCGGTCGTATTGCCGTAGGTCGTGTGCACAGAGGCACTCTCACCGAGGGTATGAACATAACCATCATGCATCGCGATGGCTCTAAGGAGAAGACCAAGATCAAGGAGGTGCACACCTTTACCGGTATGGGAAGAAAGAAAGCCGAGTCGGTGAGCAGTGGCGATATTTGCGCACTGGTAGGCCTGGAGCATTTCGAGATAGGTGATACCATCTGCGATTATGAAAATCCCGAGGCTCTTCCCAGCATCAGTATCGACGAGCCGACTATGTCAATGCTCTTTACCATCAATGATTCTCCCTTCTTTGGCAAGGAAGGCAAGTTCTGCACCAGCAGACACATTCTGGATCGTCTCAATAAGGAGTTGGAGAAGAATCTGGCATTGCGAGTATCTCCTCTCGAGGGATATACCGACCGCTGGATAGTAAGTGGTCGTGGTGTCTTGCACCTGTCCGTTTTGATTGAAACCATGCGCCGCGAAGGCTATGAGTTGCAGGTTGGTCAGCCACAGGTTATCTACAAGGAGATAGACGGAGTGCGTTGCGAACCCATCGAGGAACTTACCATCAATGTGCCCGAGGAATTCAGTAGCAAGATGATAGATATGGTCACACGTCGCAAGGGTGAGATGACCAGCATGGTGAGCCAAGGCGAGCGCATCAATATCGAGTTCAATATCCCTTCGCGTGGTATCATTGGCCTCAGAACCAATGTGCTTACCGCTTCTCAGGGCGAGGCCATCATGGCACACAGATTCAAGGAGTATCAGCCCTTCAAGGGAGAGATAAACAGACGTACCAATGGTTCGCTCATCGCTCTAGAAGGTGGTAATGCCTATGCCTATGCCATAGACCATCTCCAGGATCGAGGCAAATTCTTCATCGAGCCCCAGGACCAGGTTTATGCCGGTCAGGTAATCGGTGAGCACGTGCACGACATAGACCTTGTGATTAATGTCTGCAAGGCAAAGCAGTTGACCAACGTTCGTGCCAGTGGTACCGACGAAAAGGCTCGCATCATCCCAGCTACCATCTTCTCTTTGGAGGAGGCCTTGGAGTATATCAAGGAAGACGAGTACGTAGAGGTTACTCCTCAGTCAATGCGTATGAGAAAGGTCATCCTTGACCACCTGGAGAGAAAGCGTGCAGGCAGATAATACAAATTTTATGAGTCACTCGGGTACTGGCAGATAGACGTGGCGAATGAATCTGGAGAGAAAATCTAGACAAAAAATAACTGACTACCTGACTACCTGATTACTCTGATTACAGAAATTTAAATCACAATAGATGAAAAACAAGAAGAAGTATCTTATCGAAGTTGCCGTAGTGGCATTGTTCGCTCTCATTAGCGTAGCTTATTTCTGGCAACCCATCAGTGCCGGCAAGGTGCTCTCTGGTCATGACCATACGGGTGCCGTGGGTTCGGGTGTGGAGATGAACGAGTATCGCGAGAAGCACAATGGCGAGCGTACCCGTTGGACCAATACCCTCTTCTCCGGTATGCCTACATATCAGATGGCTCCCTCATACGAGAGTACTGATTGCATAGCAGAGGTTAAGCAATGGTACAGCCTGTTCCTCCCCACCGTGGCATCCTACGTTTTCATCATGCTGTTGGGCTTCTATATCATGCTCCGTTGCTTTGATTTCAAGGTATGGATGTCGGCCCTCGGAGCCATCCTTTGGGCATTCTCCAGCTACTACTTTATCATCATAGCAGCAGGTCATATCTGGAAACTTTACACTCTGGCCTTCATACCTCCCACTATAGGTGGTATGGCACTTTGTTATAAGGGAAAGTACAGTTGGGGTATCGTGGTCACTGGTCTTTTCATGGCTCTTCAGATAGTGTCCAATCATGTGCAGATGACCTACTACTTCCTTCTACCCATCTTTGCTCTCTCCATCGGATGGCTTATCTCTGATTTGAAGGAGAAGAAAGGCGTAGCTGGTTGGTTCAAGGGAAGTTGTGCCTTTGCCTTCGGTTGCCTTCTTGGCATCGCTATCAATATCTCCAATCTGTATCACACTTGGGAATATAGCAAGGAGAGTATGCGAGGCAAGAGCGAACTTACACACAAGACTAAAGACCCCGCCGATCAAACCTCCAGTGGTCTTGAGCGTAGCTATATCACCGCATGGAGTTATGGTATAGGCGAGACATGGACACTATTGGTACCCAATACCAAGGGTGGTGCCAGCATGCCATTGAGTATGAGCGAGAGTGCCATGTCCAAGGCAGAGTCTCAGTTCCGTCCCATTTACCAGCAGATGGGACAATATTGGGGAGAACAACCCGGTACCAGTGGTCCTGTCTACATAGGTGCCTTCGTATGCATGCTCTTCGTCTTGAGCCTGCTCATCGTGAGAGGTCCCGTTTGTTGGTCTTTGCTCATAGCCACAATGCTCTCCATCGCACTATCGTGGGGTAAGAACTTCATGGGATTGACTGATTTCTTCCTGGATTATGTGCCTATGTACGACAAGTTCCGCACCGTGGCATCTATCCTCGTCATTGCAGAGTTTACCATGCCTTTGATGGCTCTCATGGCGTTGAAGAAGTTTATCGAGCAACCAGATAGCATAGAGGTTGACCTGCCCTTCGTCAAGAGAAAAGTCAATGCTCTTTGGCTCAGCTTTGTCATCACGGGTGGTATCTGCTTCCTGTTCTGGTTGGTACCCGATGTATTCTTTGGCAACTATATCTCTTCCTCCGAAACCAATGCTCTCCTCTCTCTCGGTCAGAGTGGTGTGGATCAAGGTACCATTAATGCCTTGTTTGCCAACCTTACGGAGATGCGCCGCCATGTATTCAGCCTTGACGCCATACGTTCGTTCTGGTTCATTGCCATTGGCACAGGTTTGATGGTGCTGTACTACTATAAGAAATTGAAGGCTATACCCACTATACTCCTCATTTTGGTGTTGTGCCTGGTGGACATGTGGAGCGTGAACAAGCGCTATCTCAATGATGGTATGTTCGTATATCCACGTCCCGTGGAGAAGACCTTCCAGCGCACTCATGCCGATGACATGATATTGCTCGATCCCGAGTCGTACTACAGAACTCTGGACTTGACCGTAAGCACCTTCAATAGCAACGATGCATCCTACTGGCACAAGAGCATCGGTGGTTATCATGCCGCCAAGTTGCGCCGCTATCAGGAGGTAATCGAAGCACATATCGTGCCTGAGATGTCTCGCTTGCAATCAGCTATTGTGAGAAATGGTGGCGACCTTTCTTCTGTCAATGCAGATAGCCTCTATCCCGTCTTGAATATGCTTAATATGAAGTATATCCTGATGAAGAACAACAAGGAGGAGAAAGTACCCGTGTTCAATCCCAGCGCTATGGGCAATGGTTGGTTTGTTCAGTCAATCAAGTGGGTGGACAATGCCGACGATGAGCTTGCCTTCATCGGTCAGGAGAACCTGCGCTCGGTGGCCGTTGTTGACTCTAAATTCAAGGAAACGCTAGGTCTTGAACAACCAGTTCTTTCCTCCAATGGTAAGGTTAAGCTGGTGGGATACGAGGCCAACCAGTTGCGTTACGAGGTAGAATCCAAGGATGGAGGCGTAGTGGTCTTCTCGGATATCTACTATCCCGGTTGGACAGCTACCGTATCTGGCGAAGATACTCCCGTGGTACGTGCCAACTATATACTCCGAGCCATCAACGTACCCGCTGGTAAGCACGAGGTAGTGATGACCTTTGACCCTCAAACCGTTCACACCACCGAGGCTATCGCTTACACCGCGCTCATCCTTCTAGCTCTAATTACATTAGCAAAAATAATCACATTTATAATTTCGAAAAAGAAATGTCAGAAGTAGACCCTGCCTCGCCTGTGCCTCCGTCGACCCAATGTCAGCAGGCCTTGCCCCTAGGCAATAGTTGCAAGTTAAAGTTTACGGTTATTACCGTTACCTACAATGCCGAGCACACACTGGAGAGAACTCTGGAAAGTGTAGCCAGCCAAACCTATCCGTGTATTGAGCACCTCATCGTAGATGGCCTCAGTAGTGATGGCACCTTGTCGCTCATTCAGGAGTATGTGGAGGACAACTCCGTCAATGTGCATCCCCACGAGATACGTTTCATCCGCGAACCCGACCGAGGATTGTACGATGCGATGAACAAGGCCATCCTCGAAGCGCAAGGCGATTACCTGGTGTTCCTGAATGCCGGTGACAAGTTCCACAGCTCCGATACCCTGCAAAAGATGGTAGAAGGCCTCGAGAAAGCCGGACATCTGGATGTCGAGTATCCCATGTGGCCAGCCGTATTGTATGGCGAAACCGACTTGGTAGATGACGAAGGCACATTCCTGCGTCACAGACGCTTGCAAGCCCCCGAGACACTCACGTGGAGAAGTTTCCTTGGTGGAATGCTGGTGTGCCATCAGAGTTTCTATGTTCGGGTAGATATTGCGCGCGAGTACCTATATAATATGCGTTATAGGTTCAGTGCGGATTTCGATTGGTGCATACGTATTATGCAGGAAGCAGAGGCCCGTTCTCTACCTTTGTATAATACACATCTAATCCTTACCGATTATCTCTCAGAAGGAATGACCACCAAGAACCAGCGCAAATCGCTCTTCGAACGTCTGCGCATCATGGTGCATCACTATGGCTTCATTCCCACCGTGGCTCAGCACCTGTGGTTCATCGTACGTCATTTCTCGCTGAAATAGGCAAGTGTTCATAATTCAAATATTTCAAGCTTTCCGATACCCTCTGGCGCTCCTATCCGTCAGAGGGTGTTTTGATAAGGTTGGCGGAGGAAATTGATTCAGGGTTTGGGTTTCGAAGTTCGGAGGTTCGTTTTCAGGATTTAGGGGTGCAGTTTTGGATTTCCGAGGTTTCGATTATGAGTTTCAGACCCTAGGTTAGACAGAGCCCTCGAGGTTTTCAGAGCAGTATGAGAGCTCGGATTTTCTGAGTATTCTGAATTCTCTGAATTCTCTGATTACTCTGATTATTCTGATTACTCTGATTATTCCGATTGCTCCGAAAAATATATCATTATGTCAAAGAGCGCGTGTCGCTTTCGAAAGACAATGCAAAGATACAACAAAAAACTCTTTATGCCATTGATGCCTTTGATGCCAAATTGCTGCCGAATTAATTTGGCATAAAAAAAGGGGGGGGCAAGGTAGTCGGTAGTCAGGTAGTCAATTATTTTTTGTCAAGGTCGGGCGGGCGCTTTTTCTTCATTCCAAATTTTATTATATATAT
>JAFOCV010000008.1 GCA_017381015.1 Bacteroidaceae bacterium | reverse complement strand
AAGAACGCCATATAGAAGCACCGGAAGAAGTGGATATTAGCCAAGAGATTGATTATGTTTCGGTGCATCATTGACATCTGTGCCAATACCAATAGCCTCAAAGAATTCCAGAAGGTCAAGGGGATACATTTCTATTTCATCCATGTAGCCAACGGGGACACTACGCAGGTCATCCAACTCAACACCAAGCAAAGAGCCACTCATCACATACTTGTAACTGCCCTCATCCACAAGGAACTTAATGGCTGTTACTATCTCCTTGCACTCCTGCACTTCATCGAAGAATATTAATGTTTTTCCTGGGACCAATGGCTTTTTAGTGAAGGCAGACAGTCGCAACAGCAAATCTTTTGCTCCCTTTTGCTCGCTGAATAGTTCGATGGCGTCAGGCTGTTCTACGAAATTGATTTCAACAATATTATCAAAACACTCCTTACCGACCTTCCTGATGGAAAAGGTCTTGCCAACTTGTCTAGCTCCTGTTACCAACAGAGAACGCTTGTCGTTGAGAATAAAGTTGCGTATTAGCTCGTCAGCTTTGCGTTTTACCATATCAACTTGTATTTGTGGGTACGAAGATACGATATTTTACTTAAACACAAGTATAAACAGTAAACAAAATACACTTTTCTAATATAAATATTTCAGTTTTCTTACATATTTCCAATTAAATAATGATATAAAAATAACATTTTTCCAAGATTTAAAATGCGCGTTTTCGATGATTTATAGTGTTTTTAACCATAGGAAAGGTGACTCAGGTTTCTTAGCGATTATAGTCTGTTAGGTGCTAAAAAACGATCCAATCCCAATTATTGTGTATTGTGCCTATATATTATCAGCCCTTAAAAACGCTCAGAAAATCTTGTTTTACCATGAAAAACAGCCAAAAACGAGGCTCAAATGCGTGATTGTTTCGTGACGCACCAGTTATAAAACTGTGGCTTGCCCTCCGGTTCATGACGGAGTTCCTTTGCAGCACGATTCCACTAAAGGGTCGTGTTGTCAAATGACTAAAGATCAAATTACGTTCAATGACCAAAACAAACACTTTTGCACTACGAATCAGCACTTTTTTAACTCAAAAATGTGTTTTTCTGAGGTAGTTTTATAACACCTCATAATCAGCAACGTGAAATTTTGTGACATCAATTTTGGCGAGGAGACGATGAGCGACTAGCGAACAGACCCCTCCCGGCCTCCCCTGGCCGCTACGCTAGGGGAGGAGCGTGGGAGCGATGAGGGACTAGCGTTTAGCGAATTTTGCGATTAAGCGAGAGCAGAGCCAAGCTTGTTTGAGCTATGCCGAGCGTGAGCAAAATCGACGAAGTCAATAGCGTTGAGCGACTAGCGATTGGGGAATAAAGAATTAGGGGAGCAAATGGCTTGCTCCCCTAAACTATAGAATATAATATGTAGCTTGTGTAGCTAGGTATTACTCTGCACTTTCTGGTGCTGCGTCACCTGTGGGACGGGGACGACGGTCGCCACGCATGGGACGTTCGCCTCTTTCGCCACGTACGGGACGTTCTGAACGCTCGGGACGAGGACGACGCTCGCGCTCTACATAGCCTTCGGGCTTCTCAATCAATACGCGACGAGAGAGCTTGAACTTGCCTGTCTTGGGGTCGATTTCAAGTAGCTTAACCTGCAACTTGTCGCCTTCCTTGATGCCTGCCTCTTCTACGGTCTCCAGACGCTTCCAGTCTATTTCGCTGATGTGCAACAAGCCGTCCTTGCCAGGCATGAACTCTACGAAGCAACCATAGGGCATTACTGAACGTACGGTGCCTTCGTATACCTCGCCAATTTCGGGAACTGCTACGATGGCCTTAATCTTGCTCATGGCAGCATCGATGATTGCCTTGCTAGAACCTGATACCTGTACCTTGCCTACACCATCCTCTTCTTCAATAGTGATTACTGCACCGGTTTCTTCCTGCATACCCTGGATAATCTTACCGCCAGGACCAATCACTGCTCCGATAAATTCCTTGGGGATGATAATCTGCTCGATGCGTGGTACGTGGGGCTTCAATTCTGCGCGAGGCTCTGACATTGTCTTCATCATCTCGCCCAGGATGTGCTCGCGGCCTGCCTTGGCTTGCATCAATGCCTGCTCAAGGATTTCGTAAGAAAGGCCATCGCACTTGATGTCCATCTGAGTTGCGGTCAAACCCTTAGGTGTACCGGTGGTCTTGAAGTCCATATCGCCCAAGTGGTCCTCGTCGCCAAGGATATCAGAGAGTACTGCATACTTGTCTTCGCCTGGGTTCTTGATCAGACCCATTGCAATACCACTGACGGGAGCGGTCATGGGTACGCCAGCGTCCATCAATGACAAGCAACCAGCACATACGGTAGCCATAGAGCTGGAACCGTTACTCTCAAGAATGTCGCTCACTACGCGAACGGTATAGGGATAGTCAGCAGGAATCTGACCCTTCAAGCCGCGCCATGCCAAGTGGCCGTGGCCAATCTCGCGACGACCAACGCCGCGCTGTGCCTTTGCTTCGCCAGTAGAGAATGGAGGGAAGTTGTAGTGCAGGAGGAAGCGCATGTAGCTCTTGTCCAGCACGTTGTCAATCATCTTCTCGTCCATCTTGGTGCCCAGGGTGGTGGTGCTCAATGACTGAGTCTCGCCACGGGTGAAGATAGCGCTGCCGTGAGGCATTGGGAGGGGACTAACCTCGCACCAGATGGGACGAATGTCAGTGGTCTTGCGTCCGTCCAAACGGATACCCTCGTCAAGGATGCAACGGCGCATAGCGTCCTTCTCTACATCGTGATAGTAACGGTCTACCAGTGAATTCTTTTCTGCTAGCTCGTCATCGCTGAGCTCGGGGTGAGCAGCTGCATATTCTAGCTTGAAATCTTCGCGAATCTTCTCGAATGCCTCTGCGCGTGCGTGCTTCTCCAGGGCCATCTTTGTCACCTCGTAGGCGGGCTGATAGCAAACGGTCTTGACTTGCTCGCGCAACTCCTCGTCGTTTACTTCGTGGCAATACTCGCGCTTAACGTCGGTGCCTAGTTCCTTGGCCAATTCCTTCTGCAACTGGCACATGGGCTTGATGGCCTCGTGTGCAGCCTTTAGGGCAGCCAGCAAGTCCTGCTCGCTAACTTCCTTCATCTCGCCCTCTACCATCATGATGTTCTCATCGGTGGCACCAACCATAAGGTCCATATCGGCTTCTTCCAGCTGGGCAAAGGTGGGGTTGATGACGAATTCGCCATTGATGCGAGCTACGCGAACCTCACTTATAGGGCCTTCGAATGGTATGTCGCTACAGCACAATGCGGCACTGGCTGCAAAGCCTGCCAAAGCATCGGGCATGTCCACACCATCTGCAGAATAGAGAACTACATTAACATAAACCTCAGCATGATAGTCGCTGGGGAACAGGGGACGCAATGCACGGTCCACCAAACGACAGGTAAGGATTTCCTCGTCATTTGCCTTGCCTTCGCGCTTTGTGAAACCGCCAGGGAAACGACCTGCTGCGCTGTACTTTTCACGATACTCAACCTGTAGAGGCATAAAATCTGTGCCGGGAACTGCATCCTTAGCACCGCAAACAGTGGCCAGGAGCACGGTGTTGTTCATACGCAACATTACGGCACCATCGGCTTGTTTGGCCAACTTTCCGGTCTCAATGCTGATGGTACGTCCGTCAGGTAGAGACACAGTCTTTGTAATTACATTCATCGTCTTGTTTTCTAAATTGTATAAAACATCAAATTTCGTGCGCAAAGTTATAAAAAATCTTATTACACATTATTATATTATTTGTGTAATGTGACGAAAAATGCTCAAAAACAAATATTTTACTCTTTTATTCTTGTTTATTCAGTTTAATGTTATACCTTTGCACTGAGTTTTTGAGTACGTAGATGCGATTTACATAAGGGTTCTGACCTATCGGTTGGGATTCTTTTATTTTGCGGCCTAAGAAAACGGCCTCTTGCTGAGGTAGATAACCTAACTAGTTTAAACTATAAACACATAATACTTTAATTAACCGAGAAAATGGCTTATATGTCACAACAGGGCTACGATGATCTCGTGGCTAAACTACAGCATATGGAAAGTGTGGACCGTCCTGCGGCTAGTGCTGCCATCGCAGAAGCGCGCGATAAGGGCGACCTTAGTGAGAATGCTGAGTATGATGCTGCCAAGGAATGGCAAAGCAAGTTGGAAACTCAGATTGCTCTATTGAAGCAGACTATCCTTGATGCTAAAATTATTGACACTCGTCACATGGATACCAGCAGTGTGCAAATCATGGCTACCGTTGGCTTGAAGAACACTCGCAACGGTATGGAGATGAAGTACACCATCGTTAGTGCTACCGAGGCTGACTTGCGCACGGGTAAGATTAGCGTGGAGACTCCCATTGCTCAGGGTCTTATCGGCAAGAAGGTGGGCGATGTTGCTACCATTCGCGTGCCTCAGGGCGAGATAGAGTTGGAGGTTACCAGCATCAACTATAATATTTAGGATATGAGTATCTTTTCACGCATAGTAGCTGGCGAGATTCCTTGCTACAAGATAGCTGAAGACGAAAATTACTTTGCCTTCCTGGATATCAATCCTTTGCAGAAGGGACATACTCTTGTCATCCCCAAGCGCGAGGAAGATTATATCTTTGACCTAAGCGATGAAGAGATTGCTGGTCTTCAGGTTTTTGCCAAGAAGGTTGCTATCGCTATCCGCAAGGCTATCCCTTGTGTGAAGGTTGGCCAGTGTGTACTGGGTCTTGAGGTGCCTCATGCCCATATCCACTTGGTGCCCATGCAGAGCGAGGCAGATATGAGATTTACCAATCCTCATCTTCAGCTCACTACAGAGGAGTTTGTGGAAATTGCCGAGAGCATCAAGGCTCAGTTCTAGGAAGGAAACGAACCGGAAAATATAAGCAGCGCCATAAGAGCGCTGCTTTATTTTGTCCCGGTTCTAAGAAGGAATCTCTGCTGATGTGTGGTGAAGGGTGATACTGGGTGTGGTCTGCTAACCACAGGCAGTAAAATGTTTTTTTTGCACCCGTCATTAGATTATGGGCAAGAGCACTTTCTGCTCATCTTCGCAAACCTTGCGGAAGATACCGTTCTCCATCAGGAAGGCCTCGCCTCTGATTTCCTCATATCCATACATGCTGTATAGATAGGTGCCATCGGGGAAGACATAGAAACGATTGCCAATGCTGTCCTTGGCCGCTACCTCGTTGTACACCTTCATGCCATCAAGCACAAAGTCCTTCCATTCATAGTAGTGAGGTAAAATCTGTATGCTTGTCAAGCCCATTCCACGGAAGAAACGCTTGTAGTTCGGGTCGCGTATTTCACCAGGTAGTTCTGGAATGGAATATACCTCGTCGGCACAATTCATGCTACCGGCACTGATGGTCAGCAGCACTCCTTCATAGTTTATCAAGGCTTCGCGCAAGCGCATCTCCTGAAAGAAACGATACTGAGTGGGTACATGGCCTCCGCCCAGGATAACCAGGTCGGACTCCTCTACCAATTGATGAGCATATATAATGTTGCGCCTGTCCAGCAAAGTCCAGCTAGTTACACAGACTCCGCATTGCGCTATCGCATTGCGCATTCCCTCCGAAGCACACTCGCTTCCATTGAAGTCGTCAGGGTCAGATGTAATATACAGGCCACGCACCTCTCCTTGCAATTGGCGGAGAAGTTCTTCACGGAAACCATTCTTCTCATAAATGGCTCCATCATGCCCGCAAGGGCTGCTTGTTAGAAACAGAGTAAACATATACATTGCAAAGGTATTGCATTTATTTGGATTTTTCAAATAAAATTATTAAATTTGCAGTCCTAGGATATAAATATGTAAGCAAAATATATAAAAATACATCAACTTGCAACTGCTAATTCATAGTATTCACCTAACAATATACCCATCATGAATTTTATTTTTATTTCTCCAAATTTTCCAGAAAACTACTGGAATTTCTGTGCCGCATTGAAAAAGAACGGCGTATCTGTGTTTGGTATAGGTGACGCTCCATACGACAATCTCGACCAGCGTCTGAAAGATTCTCTTACTGAGTACTATCGCGTAAATAATATGGAGGACTACGACCAGATGTATCGTGCCGTGGCCCATTTTGCAGCTAAGTATGGTCGTATTGATTGGCTGGAGAGCAACAATGAGTACTGGTTGATACAGGATGCTCGCTTGCGCACCGACTTCAATATCACCACTGGCATCAAGAGTGACAAGATTGATAGCATCAAGGAAAAGTCAGAGATGAAGAAGTACTATGCCGCAGGTGGTATTCGTACTGCTCGTCAGGTGAAGGCCAATGATTCTCTGGACAATATTCTCAAGTTTGCCTACGAGGCAGGCTATCCCCTCTTTGCCAAGCCCGACGTAGGTGTAGGTTCAGGCGGTACACACAAGATCGAGAGCGAGTGGGCTTTGCGCGAGTTCCTCAATAATACTCCTCACATCCACGAGTACGTCATCGAAGAATTCGTTACAGGTAACATCTGCACCTACGATGCAATCATCAATTCCAAGGGCGAACCCTTGTTCGAGAGCATGTGCGTGTGTCCTCCCTCTATCTCTGATATTGTCAACTACAACCTGGACAGCACTTACTACGTACAGCAACATATCAATGAGAACCTCCGCTTCTGGGGCCGTCAGACAATCAAGGCCTTCGACGTGCGTAGCCGTTTCGTTCATCTCGAGTTCTTCCAGCTGGGTCGCGCTCATCGCGGTCTTGGCAACGAGGGCGACTTCGTGGCATTGGAGGTTAATATGCGCCCAGGTGGTGGTTACACCCCCGATATGATAAACTATGCCCACAACGTAGACGTTTATCAGATATGGGCAGACATGGTAGCCTTCGATTGCCGCAAGCAAGCTGATGTCAACGATGATTATTTCTGCGTCTATGCCGGCCGTCGTTCAGGTGTAGAGTATCACATGTCAGACGCACAGATTCTTGACAAGTATGCCTATGCCATGAAGATGACACCCAATATCGACAAGGCTCTTGCTCCTGCCATGGGCGACTATGCATACATAGCACGCTTCCGTACCGAATGGGAGCGCAACGAGTTCCTCTACGACGTTTGCAATAGAAAATAATCCCTCCTCTCTGCATATTACATAATATATATATAATTAATGGAAGTACAACATCATAAACACTTTAGCAACCATCTTCAGCGCGAGATGGAATACAAGACCTATGGCAAGAAGGGACGTCCCCTGTTGATTTTCCCCTCGCAGGACGGTCGTTTCTTCGACTTCGAAAACTTTGGCATGATTGACGTCATCGCTCCCTGGATAGAATCCGGTCAGATTCGTGCCATCTGTGTAGATGGTATCGATGGTGAGACATGGAGCAATCGCTCTGCCGACAATCGTTGGCGTATCGAACAGCACGAACGCTGGTATCACTACGTTACCGAAGAACTAATCCCCGAGGTCCGCAAGCGCAAGACAGAAACATTCCTCGTCACTGGTTGCTCTATGGGAGCATTCCACGCAGGTAATTTCTTCTTCCGTCGTCCCGACATATTCGACACCGTCATCGCATTGAGCGGTTTGTACAGTGCCAGCTACGGCTTCCCAATGTATAGCGACGAACTGACATTCATGAATTCGCCCATCGACTTTATCCGCGAGATGGCTCCCGACCATCCATGGATTGACCTCTACAAGAAGCGCAAGATATTCATCTGCGTAGGTCAAGGCCGTTGGGAGGACGAACTCCTCGAAAGCACACGTCTTCTGGACACCGTCCTTTGTCAGAAGGGCATTCCCGCCTACATGGATTACTGGGGCTTCGATGTAGACCACGACTGGTGCTGGTGGAAGGTCCAACTCCCATATTTCGTAGAAAAAGCCTTGGCCAAGTAATCCCAACTTAGTCAGAAAATACTAAAAATCGCCGTGGTGTCACAAAAGCACTACGGCGATTTTCATTTTATAAATCTGTAGGTTCTTGCTCTCCAATCTATTTGTTAAGCAGTTTTTGTCCATTCCGAATAACAAATCCTTTGCTATTGGGTTTAACTCTAAAACCATCTATGCTGTAAGTAATGTTGTTGTTGGTTTTAGAAGTGGTTTCTGCAACCCTTTCAATAGAGGTGCTCACCGATGCAATTTTGTAGAGACCATACATTGAGGAAGCATTGTTATAAGCCGAAACATAGAAATTGCCATTAATAGCAACCACCGTATTTAAGTCCGCAATACCATCCAAAGTCTTCTTTATTGTACCATCCAATGAAACTACCTCCATACCAGTGTGTTTCAGACCTCCGTAAACCTTACGCTTAATGAGCGTATAAACATATCCGCCTAATTTGTGGTCGTAATTTCTGAAATATGTATCACATTCTTCGCCACCAAAACTGGGGCGCTCCATAGAAATATCACCATTTGAGTTGCTCTTGTCATCTTCGGCACAATATGATAATGGCATAACTTCATAGTGGTCACGGAGATATTCAAAGTCCTCATCCTCGTTGAAGAGTGTTTGGGAAAGATACATATAACGAGAATGGTAATTATTGTTGTCTTCGTACACCTCGGGACTTGCTATCCAACTATTGGAGAAAGTTTTCTCTTCGGTGACATCATCAACCACAGTCCATTCATCAAGGAAATACTCGTCTTCTGTTGTTGTAGAGCGCGTACCTCCATCATTTGTCTTGACAAAATATTGTCTCTGCATGGTAATCGTTCTTGTAGAATAGCTTAAAGTTTGCGCTTCAATTTCAACTTGTTTCACCACATTTACTTCGTCGTCAAAGATGGTGAACCATATTTTACCCGAATCATAATCGTCTCTGTAACTATATAAAAAAGGTATACCATTTGATGTTAGTTTGGCTGGAACGAAATATAAATCTCCACCATCGTACGTTGTAGATGGCTGAATTTGAGAGAATGCACTCGTGCTAAGTGTAAGGAATGTAGCGAATAATATTTTTTTCATAGCTTGCGATACGTTTGAGTATTTTATAATTGCTTAATTTAGCTGCAAAGATAGTAAAACAAAAGATAATAAAGAACTATTTTGCTTTCAGAATCCCCTCTGTCACATTAATGCATATAATTCTTTACTCAGAAAACCATTTCCGGAGGGTGTGGAAAGCAATTCCAGGTTGCGAAACCTATCCTCAAGGTTGTGGAAAGCAATTTCGGGTTGTGAAACCTATCCCCAAAGTTGTGGAATGCTGGCGCAAAATGCGAAACCATTCCGCAGAAATGAAAAGTCTAATCGCAAAATGCGCCGCATGCTTTTTTTCTGAAAAGTCTAATTTCCAACCCGGAATTGGACTTTTTATTTT
>JAFOCV010000079.1 GCA_017381015.1 Bacteroidaceae bacterium | reverse complement strand
CAGCAGACCCTGTGCCATATCTCCGACGTGCGATGAGAACCTACCTGATAACTGTACGCTAGTTTTAGCGCCATCTAATGCACCTAGAGCGCCTTCAGCTACGCCAGTTATTTGTCCAGCCTTACCAAGATCATTCATCTCAGCGAAAGCTTTACTGTTAACCAGTCCTCCAACACCTTGTATTGCCTGAGCTGCAGCTGTGGCAACACTCTGTACTATTGCAATGTAGTTACCGCTCGATATTGGTATTGGGCTTGCACATGAGCATCCATATGAAGCTATGTGGTTCTCTAAGCCATCTCTAGTAACTGATATCTGACATACGCCAGCTCCAGATACTACGTCAAGTACATACTTAACTCCAATCCTACCTCTCATACACAATGACAAATCCAAAGGTATGAAGCCTATATATGGCAGATATATAATAACTTCTGTATCAGTGTAATCATATACATTGCCATATACTTCATCCAATTCAACTGTGCCGCAATCAATTGTGTTATATCTCTGAGTTACAGGCCATCCGTTACAATTAGAGTTCAGATATCCGCACCTAATTTCTTTCATTGCAGTTTCATATGTTGGCGTCCAATATATTTTATGTACACCAACTATTGCATCATTAGGGCTATTGAAGTACGCTAATACTTGGTCAATGAAATTATTTGACCATAGCCATTGGCAGAATGTTTCCAAGTAGGATGGCGTCATTCTCCATATAGCACAGAAACCTAAATCATCATTCGGCTCATTAGCCGGTGGTACAGGTACGCTACCACTTCCTGGTGTTACTATCACGGGATCACCTCCTGGGTCCGGACCCGGTCCTGGTCCTGGGTCACGGTCTATAATATTTGGTATTGGCTGCACTGCTGGTGGTACAATATCAGGGTCTGGTGTTTGCGGTGTATCATGAGCTAAAGGCTCATCAGTATCCCATATTGTATCCGGCACTAGAATTGGGTACCATGGATCTGGTGTGCCATCTGGTTTAACTAATACCATTGGTTCTGGTAATTCTACTTTACGTGCTAATCCTCCTAAATGTCCCCATCCAGGTTGCTTTTGTCGTTCAACAACTTTGTCTAATGCCAGCCAATAAGCTATTGACTGCAAATCACTATTAAAGTCCCTCTTTATCGTGCTGACATTTATGCCACTACCGTTAATCCAATATTCATCGGGAACATCAAGTGGATGATGCCCCAGTTCATAAATAGTATTTGCAGCATGATTAGTAGTTCCATAGACCGGTATCATTCCTGACGAGCGTAGTATCGCATAATAATAATATCTTGTAGTTGTGTATTCAGAACCTTCACGTGAATAAGTCCAAGTACTACCAGTTACGCTGCTATCTGGCGGTTCAATATTTGTTACACCTCCACATGATGTTCTTGTAGTCAGATTTATATTTGTTCTACCATCATCACTATCAAGTATCCATTCACCATTTCTTAGCATAAAAACTTGCTCTCTATAAGTAAGTGTGCAACCGCTTTCTTCACAAATTACTTCACCGTTTCCGAAGATTTCTCCAACACAACTATTTACTATTACACAAGGCTTATTTGCTGACAGGAAAAGGTATCTTTTATATTTCGTGCGACCTCTTGTCCAATGGTAAACTATAAAACATGGATCTGTCATGTCAATAATTGACACATAAGCAGCAAGATCAACACTGCCTTGCACTTCCCAAATTGGATTTGATGATGTTCCAGTATTCGTCCACCGTGTATAATGCACATTTGATTTAACAGTGTCAAAATATGCTATTTGCCCATAGCCACTTGTTGGAATACTGGGAGGTAATGGATATTCTTCATCAATCAAGGTGTTTACGCTATCTCTTACCGTTTCCACAAACTCACCTGGCGCATACCAAGTGTTAGTCAGCACATCGAATAAGCATGGTATGTGGTCGTCAACAATTTTGGTTAGAGTACCACCTATGATATTCCACCAGTCATTCCATGTATCCCAGGTAACTTGAGTAACGTCGAGTATACCATTCTTTACAGCAGTTCCTACTGCTACGCCAGTATCTTTAAGAGCTGTGAGTATATAAGTTCCATATTCCCATGCATCAGACGCTACAGTTCCAAGCTCATGTCCAAACTCCGTAGCACGAGTAACTACGACTTGATAGAATTCAACAACTTGCCCTTCAATCTCGTCTTCGAATTTTACTACATAGCCAATGACTTCACCGGAATCGTTTATGATTTTCTGTATTACTTGCTTATCATAATACAATTGGAATTCTTCAGCTGCTGATGGGCTTGCCTGGTAAATATTAGTGAATGGCTGGCCATTGACATTATTGACAGCATTTTGTATATCTTGATATGTCATAGGCCAATTCCTCCACCTCCCACAGTCATTAGAATGTACTCTGGCGATTCATTGAAACCATTAGCAAACTCAACAGTATCAGTCCTTTGCCTTAGATCACGCACCCAGTTAGGACTATCTATATACTCCCATGGCTTACTAGCGCTGTTGAGAACATATCCCTGGCTATTCGCTATTACATCAGGAAATGACATAAGCACATCTACATGCAGATCTAACTCAAGTCTATTCGCTGTTACCTGTCTTTTATTCCTTACGAAGTAGTAGCGTTCTAAATTCGGTATGTATACATAATTAACATTGGTATCAATGGTATCGCCAGCTATTATCAACACTGGATTTATAAGCTCGGTCGCATCCTTGAGTGCGCATTGCAATGTTGCAACTTGTGTAATTGTTTTTGATAATACATTGCTATCAGATGTATTATTATATAGCGTTACTGTTACCATATCAATCTCCTTGTCAATTATTGACTAATACACCAGTACCATCATATCTTCCTTATACTTCTTGATGATCCACTGATACACATTGAATCTATTCAGCTTCCTTTCCTTCTCCAGAGCGCCCTGGATATCTTTATCTTTATATCCAACCCTGGTTGTCACGTCCGTTTCTCTCCATTCAAGATCTTCATTCTTCGTTCCTGAATCCGTCTTACTTCCGTTATGTGATACACTTCCTGTACCAGAAGATATTCTCTGGGAATCATTTTGAAAAGTAGTTTCATCGAACGCACTAACTTTATTAGTCTCTTCATCACCATCAGTTGTGCTCCTTGTATACGAATCCGTTTTACTTCCGCTGGTTGTAGTATCCATATCCTGGTCAATCTCTACCGTAGTCGTTTCCGTCATATTTGTATTCTGCAACAGGTTATATTCAGCCATGACAGTATCCGTCAACTTCTTTATATTATCCTTCCATATCTCAAAGAAGTTATCAGAGAATACCTTATATACTTCTGGATCCTCGTACCATACATCCATCGCGCCTAGTTCATCTAATATGAAAACATTAAGCGCGTTCTTATCCAACCTGTTATCCAGCTCATAGTCCTTAAATATCTCGAAAATATTACTACTACTATGATCTTCTCTATACTTCTTCATGACTTCAATGAGTTTCATTTCTTCCACCCTCCTTTCATTTTCTTGTCTTTACTTTCCTCTCTCGCTTCGCCTGTCGAGTTGCGTGGGGAAGTGTCAATAATTGACTTTTCTGGGATTGTGAGTGAGAACTTGAGGTCTGGGAACATTTTCTTGACACGGCTGGTGCATGTGCGTAAGTTACGGCGCCACACCTCCACTCCGCTCACGCACTCATCATTGTTTGCATTTACTTCGTCCTGATTAAGACGTTCACGCTTGTCAGTGTTAGCATTGTTAATACCAATGGCGGTTAGGAATTCCTCGATAACTTTACGCTTTTCTATCTGCGCAATGTCACATATGAAGTTATCCTTAGCTGGTGTGTAGAGTAGATTCTTGCCAAGAGAAAGATCGAGCGAATCATCAATGAATACAGCTGGTGCGCCTGATCGAATGTCCTTGTGCATCTGTTTGAAGGACTCTGCTGACTTCTTGTTTGGCGCTTGGAAAATAGCAGTAACCATAGAGTTGTTAAGTGATGCATCTATACACTGGTCAATATTGACAAGCTTACGTGCATAGAAATGTACGATGGACATTGGCGATGGATAATCGACAGGCATATTACGTGGTGCTTCTTCCAGGTATACGATCTCACAATCTTTACCTATTGTAAGGTCAAGAGTTCCGAGAACTGGATTAGCCACGTTTACATTTGTCGGCTTATAGTACATATTGACGCCATAAGGCTGGCAGTTCATCATGAGTGGTTTGGAGTTCTTGTAATCAAATACTACAAAGACACCATCGAATATCAGGGTGTTGAGCATGAATTCGTCATCCCAGTAGTCTTCTACCTCGTCTTCGAACTGAGCCTTGAGGAGGCGGACTAAGTAATCTGTATAGTATCCGAAACGCGACACGTTGAGCATTGCGAGCTTTTTCTTCTCGCTCTCTTTGGTTTCGAATATTTCAGCGTATAATTGTTTCAACTGTTCATCTGTCATATCAATCTCCTTATTTGGAAAGAGCCCCTTAACTAAAAGGGTAAGTTAAGAGGCTCTTGAGCAATGTCAATAATTGACAATGGCAACTATATGTATCAGTTCAATGTGAACAGGATACCGTTTTCGGATACGTCGTTGAAGTAGAGATCGTTGAGGTGCCAGAATGTGTTGTAATAAGCACCGCGTGCATTGACTGGTGTTGTAATTACATCCATTTCCTTACGGTATGTTCCGAATGCATCTACGTCATGGATCATACCAACGACGTTTGTAAGTGTGATATCAACATCGTCATCGCTATCAGATGCGTCCTCTGTACCTTCATGGATACGAAGCTTGATATCGAATGGTGACTTAGCTGACTGCCAGTAGGGAACTTCAACGCCATTCTTTGTAGCTACGTAGCGTTCATTGAATGCTGCCCACTGTACCTGGGTTTCAAGTGCTGTGCGGAAGTCAATTAATGACACGAAGCGCTGTGAACCTTTTGGTGAGTGACGATCTACTGAACCGTCGTTGTAAAGTCTGGACATGGTTTCCATGTACTTAGCGATCTTATTCATACGACCGAGAGCGTAGCGGCAGAATCCCTCGTCGAGGAGAGCGCCTTCACCAGTAGGAACGTCGTTGCCAGTGAGTGAGTTATATTCTGAAACCAGATTTACTACTCTTGATGCTGTCTGTGAGATGAGAGCCATGAAGTTAGCCATGGTAAGTCTAGCCAGATTCTCCTGTGTAAGCTCAATCTTGTTGTTGACTTCACCCTGAACTGCTGCAAGGAATGATCCCATTGCTGACTCTGATGTGAATGCTTCACGCAGCCACTTACGCTGTGTTGTTCTGAAGAATGTTGCTGGTGTTCTCTTAGCAAAGAGCTTCTGGTGTGCGGTCGGCTTTGATACGATATACATATCAACTGACTGACCATCCTGGAGCTGAGTTGTAACATCTTCAACTGCATTAGGCATGTCTACCTTGATCTTCTGCATGATAAGTCCCATGGTAATATCGGATACAGCATAGATGCCAAGCTTAGACTGGTAAGCACGATATGAAATCTTTGTTGATGCGATTCTTGATAAGAGTGTGTTTGTCCAAAGGTCTACTGAACCTGAGTTGAACAGATAATCGCCAAGAGCGACAAGCTGTTCTGTGTTAAGGATTGTGAGATTTTCTGTACCAATTGTCTGTGCATTGACATCGTTGATTAACCCATAAATCTGATTAGTTTCCATAACTTCCTCCTTTATAAGTGGTTGACTACCTCATCATATAATACTTTAAAAGGATCTTCTGGTGCTTTAGTCGCTCCAGAGTTCACTTTTAGTAGCAATTCTGTGTTTGCTTTCTTGAGTTCTTCTACTTGTTTTGTGAGTGCATCTACTTTGCTGTCTTTTTCTTTTAGCATGTCATGAATTTGCGCAAGATCTATCTGTTCTGTGTTCGCTTGCCCAGACGCGTTCCCGTTCCCAGCCAGTGAGACCTGTTCTGTATGCTGGTTAGCAGAGCTTTCCTGCTGGGTTTCTTTACCTTCAAAAGCATCTTTGGTCTCTTGTTTATTTTCGCCATCTGACATAAGTCCTCCTTCCATGTCAATTATTGACATGATTTGTTTTGTCCGTGATATAACCAGGGTGTGGTAATAACTTAAATAGCTGTAGCGCACAGTTTGATGAAATCATCTTCACTTCTCTTTTTGATTTCATCAACTACAGCTTTGTCTGCTAACTCGTGAAGCCACACAGGTCTTTCCATAATGTCTTCGATGTATTTGTGGAATATGCTAAAATCTTCTCCCGTTAACATTGTAGTTCCTGTGTATGCCATTATTATGGCGCATTCTTGTTTTGTCATATTACTCCTTTTTAAAGGAAATAAAGGCAGGGAATGTAGTGTACCACACCGAGGCACTCCTTCTGGGAGCTGGTTTTGCCTGAACCTCCCTGCCCCTATTTGGCTAAATCTTTTCGCTGATCTCCTCGTAGCCAGTTACATTATCGAAGAAGACCTGCGTCACGTACTTGTCGAATGTTACGTCGCCATAAGCACGTGCGTTTCTATACATAGGTGCAAAGAATGCTCTTACTTTAGTACCCGCTGATTCTGGGAACTGCTTTGCACAAGTGACTGTCGATTCTGTAATGTGGAATGTTCTATCCTTTCGGAATATCACCCATTTACCATATCTGAAGAAAGGTGTAAATTCTCTCAGATTTGGATTCTTGTCAATTGTTGACAAGTCGGCTGATAAGAATTGCGCTGACAAAGCATCTTCTGTGAAGTCTGAGTTTGCTAGTCGGTACAACACTGTGTCACGCTTTGCGTCGGATACTCCAACACGACCTACACGTTCAATGTAGAGAGAGCGTTTAGGGATCGTCCTGCGGTGCTCATGTGTTTCAATCATATTTTCTAATTCCCCGATTATTCCTAATACTTCCAGTATAGGATTTGCGAGATTTATCGCATTGGAAAGTAATATGAGTATGAGAGGAGGACGTCCCTGAAGCTCCCTGTTTCTGTTAACCGTTTCATAGAAGTTTAGCAAAGCTTCGCCTTCTCCTTTGATACGTTTGACCTGACGTTCTGGAATGAACTCGTCAAATACTACGTAAGTGACGTCAGACAAATCCATAGAACGCAGTCCTGCAAATGTTGAAAGTGCAACTCCATAACCTACTAAGTAGGGATTGTCGGGGTCACTTTCATTATAGAAGAATTGACAAGCTCCGCCGCCTCCAGATTCGGGCAGAATCGCTGAGCCAGTGTCCCTGTTAATAGTCTTAAATGGATTACCGAATTCCGTACCACAGGCTTCAATCTCTTTACCTGTACGACGCATGTAAATCCACTTTTCATTAGAGGGCAAACTGGTTAAAAAGCGCAACGCAGAATACGTTTTACCGATTCCTCGACCTCCGATGTAAACTTGGATTGGCATCTTTGACCTGTTGGTTATGTCAAAGAAAAAGTTCTTATCTAGGTTTGAATTGGCTTGTTGTGTGTTCTGCATTGTAAATCTCCTTCTTAATTATGCTAACTGTATTACAAGGTACTCTCTGTTACCTTTTCCCTGTCTTGACTCGACACGAATTGCTACAGTTCCGCTTTCTTTAAGAAGCTCTGGAATTGCTACTGCTGAGCGAATGACAGGCTGAGAAATGGAACCGTAGATCGTGCCATCTGCTGTCTTAAAATTCGCTACTGGCTGTACTACTCCATCTGCATCAGGGCGTTCGGTTACCCAAACTGCGATGACGTCGATTGTCTGACCAGCGACAGTCTTGAGTGCCTGCGCTGTTGTTGAATTGAACATGTCCTTTGCTGTGAATAATTCTGTTCTGATTTCTTCCATTGTTTTGTTCTCCTTTTGAAGTGAATTTGTGTTGATATGTTACTGTGTTTATAGTTAACAGAGGCTACAGGGGAGCTGGTCAATTTATGATAGGGTCAATAATTGACATGGTGAAGTGTAGCCTTTGCCAATCCCGTTAGAGTTCTGAGTCGAAAAGTCGATGTATATATTAACTGCTAGTTCACAAGAAATGCACCAGTTATTATATAAAAAGATTGTACTATACCATTCCCTGTTCCTACTTTAACTGTGCCATCTGAAAAGATTTCAGCAAATGATATAGCGCCAGATGATGACATTATTAGGGCATAACATCTATCATTAGCATCAAGAAAACTTAATCCGTTAATTGTAAATAGCAAGTCATCTCTATTTGCGGCAACTCTTGTATTAAAGTAGCCGGATATATATATAGCATTATATTGCTTTCTTACTGTTACAACAAAATTGTCAACAATAGTGTCATTTTTTGTTGCTGATAATGTAATAAGATCAGACTTATGCGCCAATTCATCTATACCCTCTGTATTCTGCGTGACTTGAGCTTTAACCTGTTCGTAGTCGGCTGGTACGCCGAGGGCGGTGGCGAGTTTTGATTTTGACTTTCCGTATAACCAATTAGGTAACATTGCTATCTCCTTTCTTGTCAATTATTGACTTTGCATATTTTTTGAATTGTTGTGCTGTTCCGTTAAACTTATCATGGTCGTATCCCTTTGAATCGTATTGCCATATTGCCCAGAATGGATATTTACCAATAAATGGTTTTGATAGTCCTGTGTGGTGCGCTACCCAAAGCCCACATCCTTCTGCTAAAATAGGATCGAGCTTTATTGTGTACCATGCTGAACAGTAAAAGAGAGGCTTTACGCCAGTTTGTTTATGGACATAACGAATCCAATCTACTGCCCAGCTGAGTGGGTGATATAGAGCATTTCCTTCCCAATCAAGCGCCAGGATTGCTGAGCCTATATTCGTCTTTACTGAAGGATGATTGAGAAAATTCTTAGCTTCGTCAATTGGATTATTGTTTTCTGGTCTGGCGTAATGATAGAAACCAATCAAATCAGTTTCTGACTTTGCCAGGTTTGTATTAAGTATGCAATTTGGATCATGGAATGTCTTACCTTCTGTTGCTTTGATTATTATGAACTTACGATCGTTTGGCTTTAACTTTGTCAATAATTGACCTAAGTCGTTGTGATGCGAAACGTCAATCCCTTTTATCATCGCCTGCTCTCCTTCCACCAATAAGCGCATCAATCTTTCCATTGAGTGTTGCTATAGTGTCATTGAGAGAGTTTAGACTCTTCTTCATCTCTTCGATTGATGTGTGGTAATAATATGTCATAATTACACACATAGCAATTGGAAATCCTACAGTTGATACTACAGTTATAATCTGATCCATCATACGATAGGCGCCTCCAAATCCGCCAGTAATTGCTGATACTCTGATTCAAGAGAAAAAGTATATGATGTTGGTACAAGTGCTATTGCTGATGCTGTGTAGATTTTTTCTCCGTTGATAGTGATGTAATATGGGACAGCAACATCTTTGTAAAACGCTGTTGTTCTACCTGAAAACTCTGGAGGGACGTCAGTGGATTCGTTGAAAGCGTCCATTCCTCCATGTTCTCTAAGATACTCAGCTCCAGAAACCTTTGAAAGCCCTGCAACTGTAATACCGAATTCGACTTGTTTTGTTTTCTTGCTCCACTGGTTGTATGCATACTTTTTCGCTCCCATTGTTTTGAATTGTTCGTATGGCTGTTCTTTCTCCCAGACTCCTAATTGGAAGTGTTCCATCTTGTTTGTTTCTGGATTGAGTACGTCGCATGATGTTTTGACTCCGCATTCCTCTGCTTCTGCTAAGATGTCGGCGTTCAGTTTGTCAAAAATTGACTTGTAATTGTTAAAGTCGGTGAGGAATTTACATGAATCCGTATCGCAATAGAGCATATCTATGCCGACTCCATCTATTGCTTTTTGAAGGCGATTGCGGCAGTGTGCTGTTACCCATATTCCCCACTGGTATGTTAAAAATGAGTTTTGCGATTTATAGTATTTGACTAGAGATGCGTTGATCGAGTCTTTATCGTCTTTCTTGTCTTTTGTAAATGGATTGTCCTCAACAAATGGATTGTAAGTTATTTCAGCTCTACAAATATCTGTGAGCATCATACCGAAGTCTGCGTTAATTCTATTCTT
>JAFOCV010000078.1 GCA_017381015.1 Bacteroidaceae bacterium | reverse complement strand
ATCACCAAAATTCAGCATAGCAGCCATAGCCGCCATAAAGCCAACATAAATAGCCAAACCGCCAATCCGCGGCATAGGCCCCTTGTGAACCTTCCTGGCAGGGATTTATCTTTAGTGTTATTGGCGTATGCGTTCCTGCCGATATGGCTATTGTACCAGTAGCAGAGGTTATATCCTGGACATGACTTCCAGCCTTAGCATTGGCCACCAGGGTATAGGTGAGCTGTGTTGCAGCGGCGGGGAAGTAAAAAGCATCACTTGTATTTAATTCTACATCACCTATCTTGAATGATGATATAGTATATAAATCGGTAAAATCCTTTGATGCTTTCAAAGTAACCATCGCATTCTTGGGCTTGCCCAAGTCAAGAGTTACACTTGTCTGCTTACCTGCCTCTATTGTAACATCCGTAGAACCGTAATATATCGGACCTGAATAGGCTGTATACTCTGCAGACTCGTTTGTCACTGAAAGGGTATATGTACCTGCTTCTAGAATAGCTACACCATTATCAAATGTTGCGTCGACAGCCTTGTCTCCTTGCTTTAGAGTAATTGTATACCCATCCCAACTAGTCAATGGTACGCTAGCTCTAGTCTCAATATCTATATAATGCTGATTAGATGACATCTGTAAGCGGAGGACTCCCGTAGTCTTGGGAGCCTCCACCTGCATGAAGTCATTATCACAACCTGTACACGCTCCTATTACAAGAGTAAGCACAAGAATATTACGTATGATATTTGTTCTTAATTGCATTTAGTTAGTTTCCAGATTGTTCTTCACCATCATTTACGACACCGCCCGTAGCGGCATCAACGGTAAATTCTTCGCTTTCTACAGTGTTAAACTCACTATTGTAAGTAACACTAACTGTAATGTTACCATTATCAGTTGATGTAAGTTTTATCTGATAGTCCGTGGCTGCATCTGCTATAGTTATAGTGTAGTCTTGACCGTCATCATTCTTTATGACAGTTTCTGTTTCACTATCATTATATTTATAGCTAATATTATAGCTTACTTGAGTTTCAGTTGAATAAAATGCGCTGGGATGCTGAGTGCTTAACGAAAGTTCTCTGTTATGACTTGTAGCATTCAATTTCACATCGGAGAAAACCAATGTATTCAATTCATTAACCAATGTAAGTTTAGAGTTTTTTGCTTGTTCACAAGTAATAACTATATCTACGCTTTCGCCTGCAGAAACTTCCGTTGCGTCTGATACTCCTTCAAAATATGGTTCGCCATATGTGTTCCATGTGTTTGCATCATCTATTGAGTTATGGCTTTTTGCAGTAATAACATAAGTTCCTTCTGGCACCTTATTTACCCCAGATTCAATACCTGTATAAGGAGAATCGTCTTTAGTCGCACTTATTAGCCAGCTTGGGCCTCCTGCTCTTGTAACCATAATAGGATCATTGCTCACATTCACATCAATATAACCATAGTTATCTACGGGATTGAGGTCATCGTTGCTTACGCAGGCGGTCATGGCCAAGGTAAGGGCTGCTAAATAAATCTTTTTCATTTTGTTATTTGTTTAAATTGTTTTACATTCTCTCTTGTAGGGACACGTCATGACGTGTCCGTTCCAATATTGCGTTTTTTGTTTATTCTTCTATATAACAGCCCAAAGTGGATGGTCATGCTGAACTCGTTTCTGCATCTCACTGCGAGCCTTTACTTTCCCTCCCCTTTTCCTCGGTGAGATCCTGAAACAAGTTCAGGATGACTTTTGGAGGTACTTGTTATTTATACACTCATTTTGGGCGTCCCAATTCAATTCTTTTGTTTGTGTTATTATCGGACACGTCATGCCGTGTCCCTACGTTTATTAATAATTTAATGTCAATCCGCATTGTATGTTGGCGATGTCAATAAGGCTATTGATGCGGAACTCCTGGTCCTTTATGTTATCGCCATCGCGGTTCTTTTCGTGTTGAAGGGCATAGTTCAGATTTGCCAGACCTATGGAAAGGTCTATGCTGGCATGGTTGGTCAGTGCCACGGCAATGCCGGGACGGATGGCCAGCCCGATTTGGTTCAGGGAGAAGTTGGAGCGGAAGGCCGTGTCGTCCCTGTCGCTGAGTACATAGCCGCTACCACCTTGATAGCCCAGGGTAATATCGGTAAAGAAAGCCCAGCGCAACTTGCTGTCAATGGGCACATAACCGCGCCAAAAGGCTTCGGCATTGTAGAAGGTGTGGGTGTAGTCCACATTGCGATAGGTATGTACCAAGGCTTCATCCTCATATTGGGTGAAGAACGGCTTCTCACCATCCAACTGGCTGTAGCCCGCACGCAGACCGATGATGCAGTTGTTGCCCACGGCATATCCCATATAGGGCTGGAAGGTGAATCCCTTCAAGCGCATGTCGGCCTGTTCCATCCCACTGAATACCAAGTCGGTGTGGCTGCTGTTCATGGTCAGATGGCCCACTCCCAATCCGTATACCCAGTTGCCCTGGGGTACAAAAGCCCGCAAGCTGCGACGGCGTTGTGTCAGCGGGTCAAGCACCTCCTCGTTCTGCTGGCCCATGGCCTTCCCCTTGCTCTTTCGTTGCAGGTAAAGTCGGGCAGGGTCAATGCTCATCCCCTGCTGTGTGGGAGTCATAACCTGTGCCCATCCTATCTGTGCCAGCAGGAAACATCCTAATAGTAAAGCTATCTTTTTTATGAACATAACTTATCTTGTGTGTTTGTCTTAACTTATTGTACGGTTACGTCGTTGTCTTCCGTGTTGGTACCGGTATTGGTCTCGAATTCAATTTTCAGATCTCCGCTATTCTCATCGTATTTGATGGTATATTTTGTAATCTTACCCGCAGTCAGATTTATGTTCTCCTTTGTGTAGTCAATACGGTCGTCGAAACCGCCTTTTGAGCCGACCAGTCTGAGAGATATTTGGGGAGCATTGCCTTTTTCATCCACATTATAAAATGCAGTCTTGTCAGTGGTAGAACTTTTGAACACCAATGCTCTGCCGTCTTGTGTCGTTGCAGAATATTGAGGGAACTTGGAAGTAAAAGATTCGTCAAAAATTACTTGAAATCCGGTGTTTGCCATATTACAATCAATAGTTACCTCTGTAGTCTCATCAGACACAATATTAAATGTGGTTTCACCGGCAAATCGTATGCTTCCCCAACCTTCGTTGGCAGTGGTGGATTCGACTGCTGTACAACTTTCTGCAGAAATCTTATAACCTTCTCCAGCAGGCAGCGTGCGGTCTGTGGGGCTCAACGAACCAAGAACTTTCTGATCAATCAAAGTTATATTGTCCTTGTCTTTCAGCGTTACCTTAAAAGCATTTACGTCTACATCAGTGCTGCGCGTAACGACATCGGTCTGAATATCATCTGCATTCACGGAAAGAGCAAAGGTGCCGTTCCCCGTTGCCGAGGGTTCGGTTGGGACCGCATCGCAAGTGCATCCTGTCTGCAGGATGATGCAAATGCTTGCGAGGAGTGTGATGTATATCGTTTTCATTTTTATAATTTTCGTAATTTATTAACAATTAATGTCTATATGATAAAGCTACAAGATACAAATCTGTTCCTGATTGTTCTGCTCCGTAACTATTATTACATTTAACATATGTGACAAGTTGGCTATTAGAAAAATCCTTGCGACCTTCGTGTGTTACATAGTCGTAGTATTTGCCTTGTCCAGAAGCTATTGTTTGGTTGCCTACACTAATTGTAAAGGTTGTGTTTACAGTTCCGCCGTGAGGTATAAATTTATAATCAAGTGCTAACTTTGTGTTAGCAGGAATATTTACCTTATCGTATGTCAATGATTGGTTGCCCTCCCATTGCCACCACCCTAATCTGGTAGAACCATTTTGCCCTTCTCCATCTTTTACTCCTCCGTCAGAAGTCCAAGTTTTAGTTGTTGGTGGTTCAAAACGAAATGGTAACCCTGTAATATATATTTTTTTATTTCCAGTTTTGCTTATGCCATCAAATGTAACGCTTGCTGTCAATTCTGTTTCTCCCAGTTGGGTAATAGATATGTCATTGTAGTTTGCCACATTATCGCCCGTACTGGCAATTGTCCCGTTAAAATTGTTGTTAAGTGCAAAGCCGTATTTGTCATTAGCCAAGATTGAGGGCAGAATGCCGTGTGCTTGGCATACGATGCCGGTTACTGTATTCTTGTCCATACGATTGGCCTTGTCAACATCACCAGCCAAATAGTAGGAATATGTGCTGTTTGCATCCAAGGTTACAGAGAACTGGGGATTCTCGTTAATAGTGAATGCTGAAGTGGCATTCATCTGCTTGCCGTTAGCTGTGGTATAGGTGTATTCCACCGTGTAGTTGCCCTTGGGCAGATAGGGCCAATTGGCATCAGTGTGATCGGTTGTAAGCGTGCCTGTAGACTCTGCCAAAGTGCGGACTGTCTCTCCATTCGTATTTTTGATAACCGCACTCCATGCCTTGTCTGATACAGGGGCAGTAAGTGTAACCTTTGTTCCTACCAAAGTACCGTTTTCATAGACATGTTGAGGGGTGATGACGGGTTTTTCGATCAAGTCCACGTTACCTAAATTACATATTACACCCCAATTCCCACCAACTGAGGCACTGCTATGTTGGGAATATGTCTTGCCGTTTGTATCGGTCAGCGTGAGCGTGAAACCCTCAACAGTTTCGGGCGCTAATACCATATAATATGTTCCTTCCGTAAAAGCTGTGCTTTCAGAAGGAGGAAGCAAGGCAATTGTTTTAGCACCTTGTTCGTTTGTCGTCACAACAGGGCTATAATCTGAATAGTCTACAGTGAGTTGGCCTGCAATAGCAGAATTAGCAGTTAGTTCAATCTTTGCAATACGGTTGGCTGCATAGGCTGGCACACTTAGTTTGAACAGTTGGCAGATGTTACGGAAACGCACTTGTGAAGGGCTACCGTCCGTATTGCGTGAACCTTTTCCTATGGATAAGTTAAGATTAGGGCCAAAACCATTCTTAACCGCGGTTTGTTCAGAAGGTAATGTGACCAGAATGGATTTGTTCACATTGTTATCAGCTGCTAAATCGTATGGATACACTGCGACAAATTCAGCATATTTAGGCGTAATGTTACCTTTAAAACGTGCGATTCCTTCCTCAACGACTGCTATAAATTTTGTTTTTGTCGTAATGTAGTCATATACGGCCACAGCATCCCCTTCGTTCCACATAACTTTATTGCCGTCTTGCAAGGAGGTGCGAGTATCTATTTCTGCAGATGTGTAAAATTCGAGCGAACTTTGTTCATCTGATAAGAATGCATCATCATTTTGGCATGCTACAATAACCAGAAGTCCAATTGCAAATATATTATAATGTCCTTTCATGTCCTTTTAGTTTTAATTGTATTGGTCATAATCTACTTCCGTACCATCCGTGTGGAAATCATCGTTACCTCCGATAGCATCAGTCGCTCCGTCATCTTCGATGATATTATTTGGGCCTAAATTCAGTACATTGTTTACATAAAGGTCATCGTCGTTTACATTTATGGCCAGGTTAAAGAAACCGGAGTCGTATGCCAGATTCAGACGTACCATTTTGGCACGGCTTAACGAAACAGTTCCCTCTTTTGTAAGGGTATTGTTGTCATTAGCGACAATAATAGTATAATGAATGGTACGCGTCTCACCCTCATTCACATTAAAATAGGCCACTTGCCCATCTGTGGAAACACCGTCTTCAGTTTTTCCGGCATTGTCATAATTCCAAATGAGTCCGCGGTCAGCTTCAGATAACGTAACGGTACAGGATTTCCTGAAATAGTTGCTAAGCGAAGGGTTGATGATTACGCAGAGAGATGCGTTGACAACACTCATGCCAACTTTGACCTTGGTGGTTTCCCCCTTTATGATTCCGAAATCAGCGGAACCGGTAAAACGTTTCTGCCCCCAGTTGTTGTTGTTACTTTCTGCATCAGATTCTGTGCAACTTTCAGCATAGACCTTATAACCCTGGCCAGCAGGGAAACGCATATCCATTGCAGCTAACGTTTGTGGACCACGTATAATTTCCTCTCCCTTACTTACTGTAATCAAGAAGTTTTTTGCCTCTTCGGGAGAAATGGTTGTGGTGGTGTTGCGGGTTGGTGCCGTGCCGGTGAATGCCAGTTCAATCTTTCCATTCCCGTCTTGTTGACCGCTTTGGATATCTAATCCAGCCTCGCTTGTACACGCGTTCATTAGACAGAGGAAGCATATCCATGCAAAATAGTATATTTTTCTTTTCATCTTGTATATTTATTTTATCCTATCAGAGAGGAACTTTCTGGTCTTCTTTTTCTGTATTATCTGTAATTTCAATATCCAGTCCACCTGAATTGTCATCCGTGCCATAATAGTAGGTCATCTGATAAAGCTTGCCGCTCTCCACCTTTTTATAGGTGATGGGTGTGGTATGGTGTGTGATTTGATCCGTATTGGTGGCTGTAAGTTGGTATGTGAAACCACCTTCTTCTGCATCGAAGTATGCCTTTTCCCCTTCCTTGACCTTGGTATGCCTTTCTCCGCTGTTCAAAGAGAATGTATAAGAGGGGAAGAAATCGTGAAAATATTCAGGCAAGGCAAGTGAGACAGCATAGTTGGTCATGGGCACTTGTAAGTTGGCGTATGTCGTCTGGTCGAAAGCCATCTCTACCTGACAACTGCCGTAATAGCTGGCTTCTCCGCGTCCGTCGTTTGCCTTGGTCCAGTCGTCCTGATTCTCCGTATAGGCAATTACTGTAAAGATACCGGGTGACAGCACCAGTTTGTTGGGTACGTTTCCAGCACGGTATTGGACATATATTTCACCCTTATTGTCCAGAATCTTAAGGGCCAAGTCATTGTCTATGGCTCTGGTCTGACGCTTAGCGACACCAACCCGGGAAAGATTGAGTTCCAGATAGCAGTTGCCCTGTTCAGGGACAGGTAATTCGCTTTGGCAGGATGTCAGAGCGAGAAGTATCAGTTGTATATATAATAATGTTCTTTTCATTCTTTGGTATTTATTATCTGTATTGCAGACCTACGCGGTATAAGTCCGTTCCAGTAGCACCGGCTCCATAACTGTTATGACAACGGATGTATGTGGCATCAGGAGAGATGGTTACGGGCTGAATACCTTCGTAGGTCGGGTTTTGATAACTATCGGCTTTTCCTGATACCAGTGTTTGTTCTCCTGCCGAGATTGTGAAAGTGGTGGATACGGCTCCGGCATTGGGTTTGAACTTATAGTCCAGAGACAACTGTGTGCCTGTAGGAATGGCCACCTTGGTATAGGTGAGTGACTGGCTACCACCGTTCCACCGCCCCATACGTGCATAGTCTCCATCGTCTGTTACATCTCCATCCTTCTCCCAAGTGGATGTGGTGGGGGGGGCAAAGAGGAATGGGATACCAGTAATGTAGAAATCATTGTTGGCAACCGCTTGCTCTCCGGCAAATTGTACATTCATGGAAAGTTGGTATGCTGCCAATCTGGCATCCAGTTTCTTGTTTCCAATATTTTGTATATTGTTTGTTGTCGTATTTGTCTCTCCGTTGAATGTATAAGTCATTTGATAACCGTAACGAGGATTGGCTGCAAGCGAGGGAGAAATGTTAACGCTTACCTTTGGCTCGTACAATGTATAACCATCCGCTGCATTGGCGGCATCAATGTCTCGGGAAAGATATTTGTCATAAGATGTGTATCCTTCTGCCTTGGCAGTCAGAGTGGGTTGGCCCACTATAAATTCACGGCTACTCACTTTATTCTCGCCATCTTCCTTAACCAGGTAATAT
>JAFOCV010000007.1 GCA_017381015.1 Bacteroidaceae bacterium | reverse complement strand
GATGTCGCGAGTGTGAGCACCGTGAATCTTGCGCAGTGCCACCTCCTTCTGACGTCCACGACTTTCAAGGGCAATGGCGGAATAGACACTTGCTACGATGCAGAGAATGCTGACGATGACAAGCATCAGGCAGAGCGAGCGCATCATTTCAATCATGCGCATGAGGTTAAACCACTCATCTGCGAGATTGTGAATCGGCAGGATGTTACGGTCGCCCGGACGTGCTTCGCGGTAGAGTTCGGTGATGTCGTCCTTCACCTTGTTGTACTTACCCTTCTTGGGGAAGATGATGTAGTGAGGGTTCGGAGAGTGAGAATGCAGTTCCGAAAAGTTGCGCAAATCACGCCAGTCGATGTCTTCATCCACCATCCAGAAAGAAGGGCTAGAATTATAACGATGCCCCGGAAGGGTAGGAGCATAACCGATGAGCGTGTAGGAGCGTTGCTTGTAGAGCGGACGCACCTGTACATCACGACTGACGTCAAGGTTCCACTTCTTGCGCAGACGCTCTGCCTGCTCGGTGCGTACGTAGATAGCGCTGTAAAAAACGTGTACCGCGCTATCGGCAGGGAGATTGGGGGTAATCTCTACCTTCAAGAGGTCAATCAGATTTTCGCTAGTGGAGATGAAACTGTAACCGTAATCCTGGACTGTACCATCATTATTTTTAAAGGCCCAGGCATTGCGCACCAGTGTTCTGTCGAGTTGGTCGGGAGCTACTTCACAACGGCTGTAAATGCAATACCCCACGTGTTCTACGTCCCTGTTTTGCGCCAAACGACCAGCGAAGTCAGGAATGGGAATTTGAAATGTAGGTTGGGGAATCATGATGGCCTGTTGGTAAGGCGTGCGGTCTTCGGAGATACCTCCGAATTCCTGTTTCTCTAAGATGCCAAACACATACATCATGCCGAGCACGGCAAAGGTAAGGAACATGCTCACGGTGAGTTGCGTGGTGAGCATAAAGCCCTGCCCCTTCGTCGTCGTGCGGTGACTGCGCCCCACTCGCATACCTACGGGAATGCGCAACTGGCGGTAAACGGCGGCAAAGGCTGCGATGAGGGCGAGCAAGAGGGTGCCAAGCGTTATCCACAGTTCAAGGTTCAGGATGAAGTCCACATCGACATTCAGTTGCATCTGAAAGCGCTGCAGGATGGGGAGTGCATAATCTGCCAGAGAGTATGTCAGCGCCACGGTTGCAAGCATGGTCAGCGCAAAGACGATAACGACTTCCCAGGCAAGGAGCATGAAGAGGTGGCGCGTGCGAGCGCCCATCGTGCGGCGCAGTGCCATCTCACGGGCACGGAGTGAGAAGAGTTGCAATTCCATTTTCAGGAATCCCATCACACCAATGATAAGCACGCTGGCGCCTAACGAAAGTACCACCCCGATAATGAGAATGATGAGGAAGAGTTCATCGTTGTCAAAGGCCCGATGTTGTAGCAAGAAGGTGTATTCGGGAAAGGCGCTTTGCAGTTGTTCGCGCAGGTCCTCGCCCGTGTATCCCTCTGCCAATTCTGCGGTAAACCCGTTTCTGTTTTTAAAAGCAGTTTGGGGGTCGTTGCGAATAATCACTACGGTATTTGTGGCATGGGCATCCAGGCGGTCGGTCACCTTTATTACGTCGCGGATGGGGCGCTTCCCTGTGCCATCCCCCATTGCATATTCAAAACCGCGGGGGTCGGTGCCTTTTCCAAAGAGTTGGGCACTCAGGTCATCGGTGATGAGGCAGTCGTTCTCCTCCAACTCGGGGATAGGTTCGCCCGTTATGGCAGAGCGATAACCGTAGTACATCCAGTAGCGCGGAGAGACATAGGTGTAATAGCAATTGCAGGTCTTGGGTTGGGCGGTGTTGTCGTAGAAAGTCTGGTCCACTCCCATAAGGGGGTGATAGCCATGAAGTCCTTCCATTGCAGGGAGTTCCAGGCTGAGCAAGCTTTTGAAGAAATCATTGTCCAGTTGTGCATTCTCTGGGAAGGAACCTGTCTTCCTGAGTCGCTCCGTTTCTTCATAAGGAGCTGCCAATACACTGAACGTAGCGATGTCCTGTTTTATCTGATTGTAATAAACGTGGCGCCCGAAGCCGTACATGAAGTACACGGTTATGGCAAAGCACACCACACCCACGGCCAGGCAGGCAATGGAAATGGCATTCTGCACTTTATATTTCAGCAGATTGCGCCAGGAGATTTTAAAATGATGTAATAACATATTGAGTTTTTGTTTTCTTGTTGATGCCCCGACGGGGCTTTTGGGGTTTCAGCCTGAATGGGCGCGCGCTTTGAGGATAAGGTCTCTAAGGTCGTTAAAGTCTTTAAGGTCTCTAAGGACGCGCGCTAGGGAGAGTTTTGGATGTTCAGTTGTAACTGACTGTCCCTCTAAGTTAGGGGGACGAGCGCGAAGCGCGGAGGGGGTGTGTTAGATTTCCGTTTTCCGTTTTCACCTTTCCGTTCGTTTAATCTCGAAATACTCTGATGATATAACGTAATAGCTCGTTGAGATAGTATTTCGGAGGATGTTTTTAGATGATATAATAGCTTTATATCTGTGAATTATCTTTGATGTTTGCCCCGTGGTTCCCTCGCTATTGGGAGAGGATAAGAGCGAGGGAAATAAGGGACAGAATACTACTAACTTAATTTATTACTATTTCTTCTACGTCTCCCAATCGGTCGTAACCGCTTACTATTACTTCTTGTCCTGGCTCGAGACCATCGATGACCTCGTACTGCTCTGGATTCTGACGTCCAATCTTTATCTCCACACGGCGTGCGATACCGTCATCGTCTATGCGATAAATCCATCGGCCACCGGTCTTCTGGTAGAAGTCGCCACGTGGTATGATGATAGCAGGCTCGGGCTGTCCAAGCTCTATCTTCACACGATAACTCTTGCCCAAACGTATGTTCTCGGGAAGGGTGCCTGTGAAGAGCAGGTCGGTATCAAACTTGCGGTCCTTTACTTCGGGTACAACACGACTGATGCGCAAAGGGAAGGTGTCCTGCTTCTGGATAATGGTGGCAGGCAAGCCGGCACTGATGCGCTCCACGTAGTATTCGCTCAACTGGGTGTGAACCTTGTACTCGTTCATAATCTTCAGTTCGCCTATCATGGCATTCATGCCTACGGACTGACCAATGGTAAGATTGATGTGGCCCAACTGACCGTCCATGGGTGCGCGAACCACCAGACCATCTATACGTTTGCTGGAGTTGCTCAGCTTGCGAGCTGCAGCCTCGCGCTCGGAAACGAGCATCTCACGGCGAAGGATGGCTGTGACGGAATCGTGACGCAGGCTCTCCATCTGCAGGAGTAGCTTCTGATGCTCGTGCTTGTACTTTTCCTCGGCAATGTCCAGCTCGGCACGGCTCTTGATACCCATGGAAAACTCTTCGCGAGCCTGTGCCAGGGTGCGCTCCAGATTGGCCAACTCATAACGCTGCTGCAGGGCAGACATGTTGAGCGAGATGCTCTTCTGCTCCATCTGTATTTCCTGTTCCTGAAGATTGCGCATGCTCTTCTGCCACTGCTCGTGCTCTTCGTTGATGGTGCGGAGGAGTTCGGGATTCTTCAGTATCAGGATGGTATCGCCCTTGTGGAGCATGGTACCCTCTTCGGCAACAATCCTGTCCACGTAGCCAGACTCTTTAGAATTGATTTGAATGGTCATGATGGGGTGGACGATGCCTTCCGTCTCTACAAACTCCATGAAGGGAGCGTCCTGGACGGCTGCCACCTTGATACTCTCACTCTTGATGCTCTGACGACGTGGTTGCAGGGCAATGTATACGGTGTAAACTACGATGGCCAATAGGGCAGTAACACCAAGGATGTACATGCGGTACTTGACGTACCATGGTTTTGGAGGTCTTTTGATATCCATAATATTTTATTGTTTTGATTATACGATTATTGTATGGGCAGGTTGTGGGTCAGTTCGCAATCGTTGAGGAAATCATATCCCGTTATGGAACGAATGGTATAGTATAGTCGCCAGTAATTGCTCACGGCAGAGAGGTATGATGTCTGTGCCTGATTGCGCTCGGAGATGGCTGTGTTCAGGTCAAGCAGAGAATTTTGTCCCATGATATAGAGACGCATGGAGACGTTGTATCTGTGCTCGGCTCTTTGGCGCTTGAGATATGCAATGCGTATCTTGCGAGCCTGCATATTGAACTGTGAAACGATTTTTTGTATGTTCTGGTGAAAATCTTCCATGCCTTGCTGGACCTGTATCTCGGTCAACTCCTGCTGAGAGCGTGCCACGCGCACTCTGCCTCGACCTCTGCCCCAATCCAGAATGGGAAGCGATAGGGTGATGCTGCCATACTCCTGGTGCATGGGATGATGGTAAGCCTCGGTGAATTTATCGCCCGTCTGCGATAGTCCAAATTGCATGTATATATCAGCCTTGAGACCGGCATTGGCCTTGGCAGAGGCAAGAGAGCTCTTGGCCTGAATGCGCTGTAGTTCGTAGTAGATGGGGTCGGGGCTGTTCTTGAGTGCCAGTTCCAGAGCCTTGTCTACAGGGATTTCAAATTCGGGCACGCTATCACTGGGAATAAGACGAATGTCTATATCCTGCTCCAGTCCCAGATATGAACGGAAGTTTTGTAACTGTTCCTCCAGACTTATCTCTGCATCCATGGCATTGGTTTCCTCGCTGAGACGACGAATCTCCAGTTGGAGCATCTCGTTCTCGGTGATGGTGCCTATCTTGTATCTGCCCTGTGCCATGCGGTAAAGGGTGTCGGCACTGGCATAGTTGCTGCGTGCCAGCTCTAGGGTGGTCTGTGCATTGACCAGATTGAAGAAATAGCTGGTGGTATTGGCAGAGATTAGTTCCAACTGCTCGGCATAATTCTTCTTGGCTTGAGTGTAGCGCAGGGGTTCCGTCTTCTTTTCCCACTTGAAGTAATTGTAACCAAACAATGTCTGGCTGTAACCCACGGAGATGGGAGTGGAGCTGAAACCATTGGTCTTGCGCTCCAGTTCGCGGTTGAAGCTCAAACCACTCTTAACAAAGAATGTACCACCAGTGAGAGCTATGTTCTGATTGATACTGACATTGGCACTGGCATTGACCTGACTCTGACGCAAGAAACGGGTGGTACCATCGCCTTGGGTAATCTGGCTCACACTATTATTTATAGAAGGAGAAGCACTGAGGCTGACGGATGGAAGATAGTTGGCACGAAAGTTACGATAATTCCAGTGCTGGGAGAGAAAAGAATGCTTGGCACTCTGCACGGCTGGTGATTGCTCCTGTGCCAAGCGGATGCATTGCTCCAGTGTCAAGGTAAGAGAATCGGTAGTGGCTCTGGCTGGCAATATTGTTGATGCCAGAAGACCAATAGCGAGAAGAATTTTGTTGTACTTCATATTATATTTCATTTTATTATCCATTACAAGGCCAAGATTAGTGCCTTATTTTTGCGAGGGGCCTCTAAAAATAGACAAGCAAATATCGTGCCAAACTGTGACACAACTTCCTTAACAGTTGGTTTATAATGATTTAGCTGGTTTTTCGGACGATGTGCGATTTTGAACAAATTGTAGCAAGCGTGCGATTTCGCACACAAAAATTGTGCGATTTCGCACATATTGGTTTTCCTGCGTCTATTTTTTCAACCCAGCACAGCGATAAAATCACTTATTTTTCCATGATATGAATGAAAAAAGTGTACCTTTGCCTGCATATTATGGAATGCAAAGGAAAAATATTAATCGTTGACGACAACGAGGACGTGCTTCTCTCGTTGAACATGTTGCTTCGCCCATGGGTGGATGCCATCAGAGTGTTGCGTTCGCCTGAACGCATGCTGGAGTTTATCAATAATTTTCGCCCCGATGTAATCATCCTTGATATGAACTTTACCAAGGATGCATCGAGCGGTGAAGAGGGTTACAGATGGTTGGCAAGGATATTGGAGAAGTATCCGAAAGCCGTGGTGCTATTTATCACCGCATACGTTTCTGCCGAAAAGGCCGTGCGTGCCATCAAGGCTGGTGCCCTGGACTTCATTCCCAAACCCTGGGACAAAGACAAGGTGATTGACATAGTACATGGTGCGGTGGACCTGGCACGCTACAGACAGAATGAACCCGATGATGTGCCCGAGAGAAAACCTCAGGTAATAGACAAGTCTCAGTACAGAGAATTTGTGGGAGAATCAGAACCCATACTCCAGTTGAAGCGACTCATTGCTAAAATAGCTCCCACGGAAGCCAATGTGCTGATTACGGGCGAAAATGGTACAGGCAAGGATGTTGTGGCATCCGAGGTGCATCGTTTATCATTGCGCAGACGTGGTAAATTGGTGAGCATAGATATTGGTTGCATTCCAGAGAATTTATTTGAAGCAGAACTGTTTGGCTATGAAAAGGGTGCTTTCACAGGTGCCACCACTTCCAAACCTGGACGTATAGAAGAAGCCGAGGGCGGTACGCTGTTCCTGGACGAGATAGGTAACCTGTCGCTGATGCTTCAACAGAAGTTGCTCACCGTCATAGAGAAAAGAACCTTCACACGTGTGGGCTCTAACAAGGAAAGAAACGTGGATGTGCGTGTAATATCTGCCACGAATGCCAATCTGAAGGAGATGGTAAAGAATGGTACCTTCCGCGAAGACCTTTACTATAGATTGAACACAATAGAACTGCAGGTTCCACCATTGAAGGAACGCTCCAACGATATTCTTCTGTTGGCAAATTATTTCCTGAAAAAATACATTGTCAAGTATAATGGTGAGCAACAGGAACTGAGCGAAGAAGACAACAAAAAACTGCTCACGTACAACTGGCCTGGTAATGTGCGAGAATTGCAGCACTTGATGGAGCGTCGCGCCATAGATGCAGAATATCCTTTGCCTGCAAATGAAACTGAGGAAATTGAAGAAGCTACAATGGTGGAGGAATTGCCCCTTAATCTGGAAGAACTGGAGCGACAAGCCATCATGAAGGCTGTACGCCAGAGTGATGGCAACCTGACCCAGGCGGCACTACTATTAGGAATATCTAGATTTACCCTTTATCGTAAGTTGGAAAAACTCGGTAAACAATGAGTATTTGGCAAAACATATTCTATAACAAGAGCATACGTCGTCTGAGGCAAATGCTTGAGGCTGTGAGAATGGGCGATTATACCTTGCGCTACAAACTGGATAATTTGCATGGTGAAGAGCGCAAGATGGCTGAAGAAATCAATAATGTGATTGCCGACTTCAGGGAACTGGAACATAGCAGAGTGAGAGAGTCACACTTTTATGATGCTATGTTTGAAACCATTGATAGCATGATGATAGCTACGGATGATGATTTCAACATCAAATGGATGAACAAGGCTGCCATCAACGACCTTTGTGGTTTCAAGATAGACCACCTGGATAAGTTGTCGGTTATCAGTCCTGAATTGTGCAAGGAAATGAAAGCATTGAGCAAGGGAGGGAGTTGCCTCGTTTCCATACCTGAAGATAATGGCGAGGAGCATCAGTTGGTTGTCTCAATGTGCTTGTTTTTCAGTCAGGGCATCACTTATCATTTATATTCCATACAGCGTGTGGACAATATACTTCAGCAGGTGGAAGTACTTAGTCAGCAGAAACTGATACGAGTACTCACACATGAGATAATGAACTCTCTTTCGCCCATAATATCATTGTCGGGGTCTCTATTGGATAGTTTTGAACCAAGCAATCCACGAATGGCAATGAGCAGGGAAGAGCAATTGGCATCTCTTTCCGCTATCAACAGGAGAGCTGAGGGCTTGTTGCATTTTGTGGAGAGTTATAAAAAGGTGTCGGGCCTGCCAGAACCATTTCTAACGCGTGTGTCTGTGATAGATTTGATTAACAAGATTGGTGGTTTGCTGGAGGCTGAAATTCGTTCGGGAATCAAGTTCAATATCCTTTGTCCGGATATAACTATTTCCGTTGACCGTGGGCAGATAGAGCAGGTGATAATCAACCTGCTGAAGAATGCTCACGAAGCTGGTGCCACGATGACGGAACTGATGGTCAGTCTTGCCAACAAGGGTAGTTGGTTGGTAATTACCGTTACAGATAATGGTTGCGGCTTCCTCCCAGAGGCAGAGGAAAGACTCTTCACTCCCTTCTTTAGCACCAAACAAGAAGGAGAGGGCGTGGGGCTCTCTATCTGCAAACAGATTATTACCAATCATGGTGGTACTATCAAGGCAAAAGTAAGAGAAGATGGTGCGGGTTCTGTCTTTATTGTGCGTTTACCTCTGTAGTTGTTTGGCTATTTTGATAAATTGATTTAACTTTGCTCTTGAAAATTAAACTATATATTATTTCTCATGCAACAGGTTTTGATTAGTGCAGTAGGACTTTGTGGTGCAACAATGCTGGGTTCGATACTGGGATTCTTCATCAAGAAATTGCCACATAAGGTCAACGATACGATACTTGGATATTGTGCCGGCATCATGTTGGCGGCATCGACGATAGGATTGATAGTGCCAGCCTTCGAGTCGAAGGGTGATATGCCTTGGTGGGTGATATGCATGGGCGTAATGGTGGGTGCTATATTCTTGAATGTGATTGATATATTTACACCACATCTGCACACGATAACAGGTCTCGATAGTGAGGAACATCACAACAATGCGTCTATCAACAAGGTTATGCTTTTTGTCATGGCCATTGCCATTCACAAATTGCCAGAAGGTATAGCTGCTGGTGTAAGTATGAATGGTTCGGAACTGGCATCGTGGAGCGTAACTTTGGGTATTGCTTTCCATAACATACCAGAGGGAATGATTATCATTGCTCCCTTGTTGTTGGCTGGTGTATCTCACGCTCGTACCTTTATCATCTCACTAGCCATTGGCTTGCTAGAGGTGGTAGGTGTCTTTATCGGTTATGGACTTGGTGTAATATCCAGCACCTTGTTGCCCGTTATGCTTGGCTTTGCTGGAGGTGCGATGCTCTATGTTACTTCTGATGAGATGATACCAGAGACTCATGCCCATGGTTATCAAAAGCAAGCAACGTATGCCCTCCTTTTGGGTTTCATGTCAATGCTCCTTCTTGAAGAATTATAACTAGAAAATGCTTTATATGAAGAAGATTCTATTCGTATGCCATGGCAATATCTGCAGAAGTCCAATGGCAGAATTTGTGATGAAACACCTTGTGCACGAGGCTGGTAGAGACAATGAGTTTGAGATAGCTTCAGCAGCTACCAGTACGGAAGAATTAGGTAATCCCGTATATCCACCTTCTCGACGTAAGATGGCTGAGCATGGTATTGATTGCAAGGGTAAGACGGCTCGTCAGATAACACGTGCCGACTATGACTACTATGATATGATAATAGCCATGGACGATAATAATATCAGAAATATGCGACCTTTCTTTGGTAATGACCCCGAGGGAAAGATTCACTTGCTTCTTGACTTTACCAATCGTCCAGGTTATGTGGCTGACCCTTGGTATACGGGTGATTTTGATGCTACTTGGCGCGATTGCATGGATGGCTGCATGGGGCTGTTGGAACAACTTACTTGTGACTAATATTATAAAGAGGCTGGTGTTAACTCTTACCAGCCTCTTTTGTGTCCTTAATGTATATGATACCTTTTTAAGTCATTATCAGCATCCAGTACCATCAATACTGCATGATTCTCCATCGGTGAGGGTAGGGGATGATGGTTCATTTGTTGCGGAAGAGATGGTAAGTAGTTCCTTTACATCATCGTAAGAGAAGGAAATGCTTTCATCTTCCAGTACAAAGCAGGGGATGCCAACTTTGCCTGACTTACGAATGTTGGAGAAGGCAGGGTTGGTGTCGCGAAGCAAAAGAAATTGCTTGAGATTGCGTACATGCTCACCAATATCCACAATCTGAAGATTTGAATACTTGGCAGCTTCATTTTTCACTAGTGTGCAATCGGGACATGATTGCATTACGTATGCTATAATCATAATGTTCGTATTGTTTTAAAATTCTATATTTACTCGGAAATTAACCATACGACCGGTTAGATAGTTGGGCACGGCATATTGGTCGTTTTTTACATCTGTTACCCAATAATAACCGCTTACGTTCTCGAAACCGAATATATTGAGGCAATCAAGGCCTAACCAGATGTTTTTGATGGGATTCTTGTGCAGATGACGGTCCTCATTGTTAAGCGCACGATAATTCAAACCAACATCCACGCGCTTGTAAGCCGAGGAGCGGAAGACGTGCTCTTCAAGTCCTGAGTGAGGAGTGCCGAATGGTAAACCACCTGCAAATGAGGCTTTGAGATTCATTTTCCAACGAGTGGTGTGCGGGAAATAATCAGTGAAGAACATGTTCAAGGACCATGTCTGGTCGGTTGGTTGGGGAATATTCTTACCGTTAAGGTTCATGCGAGCTCGCATCAAAGAGAATGTCAACCACGAATCCGTACCAGGTACAAATTCGCCATACAATTTGAAGTCAGCACCCATTACATTACCAGTGGCGCAATTTCTACCATAATATATAATCTTGGTATTATCCACGGTGTATGGGTTCAATCTATCCTGTGCCTTGTAATATAGTTCTGTGGCAAAGAGGAAGGGACGGTTGGCTACCTTGAATCTATATTCGTAAGCGGCAATAACCTGGAACGAGCGCTGAGATTGGATATCTTTATTCAACTCAACAATGGTAGTGGCACCATGGGATATGGTGTCTCTTAACTCCTTGTAAAAAGGTCTTTGGTAGTATAAACCAGTGGCAAGACGGAAAAGCATGTTGTCATGTTTTTTAGGTATGTATGCCACGCTGGCACGAGGTGATATAAGCCACTCGTTGTTCCATGACCAATTGGAGAGTCGCAAACCATAATTGAGGTTAATGATACCTCTGTTGGTTTCGTGTCGCCATGTATCCTGTGCATACATCTCAAAGTGGTTGGAACTGATATCGTTCTTGCTTTTCAGGTTGTAAATGACTTCCAACTTTTCTGGATTGTGAGGCATAGAATAACCGGAACTATCACGATATTCCCACTCTCTAGTGTGTTCGTTGATAGTTTCGTGTCTGAAACCAATACCGGCTTCAAAGTGATGAGATTTATGACGGAGGTCGTATGCAAGTTTTATGTTATGCTGACTACTGCTGAGTCTGTTTCTTGCATGCTCCATATATGTACCTACGGCCAGCTCTGTGGCAGTACTTGTGTTTGAAAGCCAATATTCACCAGATATGTCATATGTTACATTTTCATTAGTGGCAAAAGAGCTGTAATTAAGAGAAATATTCTGTTTTTCCTTAATCTTATAGTTAAGTTTTGCCGAACCATAGAAAGTTTGGAATAAGTCTTCTTCCCAACCATCAAAATATACCTTGAAATTATGGATGTTCTCCATGGTACCGAAGCTGGTTTCGCGGGTGGCTGGAACAAACTTGTAATTGTTGTGAGAGATATAGCCAATGGCATCGAATGTCAATCTCTTACTTATATTCCAAGACAGGTATGCCTGATAATCAACAAAGTTAGGCGCATACTCGGCATCAGTTTCCAAGGCTCCCAGCATGTATGAGTTAGTCTTGTATCTTAAACTATGAGATAGAGAAACCTTTTCATTTCCCCATCCCATGTGAGCAGATGCACCCAGTAGAGAAGCCGACAGATTGCCTTCCCATCTACGTGGTTTGCGATATTCGATGTCAAGAACAGAAGACATTTTGTCGGAATATTTCGCTTCGAAACCACCAGCGCTGAATCTAACCTTTTCCACCATGAATGGGTTGATGACGGAAAGACCTTCCTGCTCGCCACTACGAATGAGAAGAGGACGATACACCTCGCTTCCATTAACATAAACGCAGTTCTCGTCAAAGGAACCACCTCGCACATTGTATTGAGATGAGAGTTCGTTGTGCTGAGACACACCTGCTTGGGTGCTTACCAAATCCTCCACGGCATTACCAGTGGTGCTGGCTATTCTTTTCAGTTCTTCGGTGTTTAGCTCTTGAGTTTGACCCACCTGTCGGCGCAATTCCTTAATCTCAAGTTCGTTCATGTCCACGGTGCTGCTATACATGACCACATTGAGAGTGAGCGTGCCCTTGGGTTTCTGAAGTACGCGGCGACGGGTGCGATAACCCATCATCTGATACACTATAGCAACAGAATCCTGACTATTGAAGCTAAAACTATATTTACCATCTGCATTGGCGGTAGTACCTACGGCTTGCCCTTCAACCTTGATGAGACAAAAGCTGACGGGCTCGTTATTTTCATCAAAAACTTTTCCTTTCAAAGTTACTTTGGTAGTGTCTTGAGCGTATGAAAGACAAGGAAAAATCAGCAAGAATATATATAGTAACAAATGTTTCATGATGCTATAACGTAAAAAACGACCATTTTCTTATTTGGAAGTGCCATTTTTTTTATATCTTTGCGTGCAAATGTAAGAAACAATAGAATGAAACAGTTTTTAGAACTAGTTGTAAACCGTCGTTCACATAGAAAATTTACTGATGAAAACATTAGTGAGGAGCACATTCAACAACTACTTGATGCCGCCTTGATGGCCCCCACCAGCAAGGGCTTGCATAGCTACTCGTTCTGTGTGGTGGAAAACAAGGAACTGCTTGTTCGTCTGTCTCAAGCCAAGGCTATGGGAAGTCAGTTTGTGGCTGATGCCAAGTGTGCAATAGTTGTGATGGCAGAACCCGAAATCAGCGATGTGTGGATAGAAGATGCATCAACGGCTGCAATGACTATATTGTATCAGGCAGAGGACCTGGGTCTTGGTGCATGCTGGGTGCAGATAAGGGAAAGACAGGATGCCAACGGCATGGATAGCGAATCACAGGTAAGGGAAATCCTCTCTTTGCCAGAAAACAAAAGGGTAGTTTGTCTCATAGCTCTTGGACACAAGGGTATGGAGCGCAAGGGGCAGAACCTGGAGAAAATCGCTACCTTGAAAGCAGAAAAGGTAACTCGCCTGTAGGATACATGAAGATAGCAATCATAGGCAAAGGCAGAGTGGCTACACACATGTCAAGGGCTTTACAAAAGGCTCAACACGAAGTGATAATGTGTGGTGGCAAAAAGCGAACCCAACAAGTGCCAGAAGACACCGATGTGGTAATCATCTCCATCAAGGACGATGCAATATCCAGTGTCTCGCAGGAGTTTGCCTATTCCAATGCCTTGATAGTGCACACATCTGGAAGCGTGGCTATGGATGCAATTCCCTCTAAGCGTAGAGGCGTATTTTATCCCATGCAGACATTCTCCCTTGAAAGAGACATTAATTTCAGAGAAGTACCCATGTTTCTGGAAGCTTCATCGGACGAGGCGATGGATACTCTCAAGGCTTTGGCAGAGTCAATATCCGACAAGCATTACTTGCTTAATAGCGAGCAGAGGAAATATTTGCATCTGGCCGCGGTGTTATCTTGCAACTTTGTCAATCATCTGATGGCACTCTCCTATGATGTATTGAAAGAACAGGATATTCCCTTTGAGACTCTCTTTCCTCTGATAGACGAAACGATAAGCAAGATTCGTTCGATGGCACCTGCTGATGCTCAGACAGGTCCTGCCATAAGATGGGACGAGAAGGTGATGGACAAACACGTGGATATGCTCACCAATCCTATGCACAAGGAGATATACCAGTTGCTGAGCCAATCCATACACGAAAAGGCATTATCGAAATAAAGGAAATGCTATCCCGTGTAAAAAATTACACAATTGAGTCTTCGGAAATGCAATTCTGAACTCAAAAACAGAAAAACCAACCTTCGGAAATACTCTTCTGAACAAAAAACAGTACGCAAAACAATGATTAACTACGATTTGACTAAAATAAAACTCATTGCCTTTGATGTGGATGGTGTCCTAAGCACATCTGCCATGAGCATTGGTGAGGATGGTCAACCAATGCGTACGGTCAATACGAAGGATGGATATGCCATACAATTGGCCATAAAGGAAGGTATTCACATAGCCATTATCACTGGTGCTCGATGCCAGGCAATAAGACATAGATACGAAAGCCTTGGATGCACGGAGGTGCACTTGTCCTGTAGTCATAAGATAAAGACCTACGAGGCATTGCTCAACAAGTATTCTTTGGCAGATGAAAATGTACTTTACATGGGCGATGATATCCCTGACTATGAGATAATACAAAGATGTGGATGCGGATGCTGCCCAAAGGATGCGGTGCCCGAGATACAAGAAATAGCCAAATACGTTAGCCACATAGATGGTGGCCACGGATGCGGACGCGATGTCATAGAACAGGTTCTGAAAGCTCAAGGCAAATGGATGGCCAACAAGGAAGCCTTTGGATGGTAAAACGAGAATATAGAATAGAATTAGGTAATTAGGAAAAATAAAGCGTAAAAAAGATGAAATTAATTTTAGCATCAAATTCACCACGCCGCAAAGAGTTGCTTGGCGCATTGGAGATGGAATTTGAAGTTCGTACACTAGATGGTATTGATGAAAGTTTTCCACAGGGATTGACCATGACAGGTATTCCCGAGCATATCTCTAGCCACAAGGCTGCAGCTTATGCACTGGCAGAGGACGAATTGCTCATCACCGCCGATACCATCGTGTATCTGGAAGGCGAAGTACTGGGTAAGCCTGCAAATGCCAAGGAGGCATGCGCAATGCTCAGAAAACTATCTGGCGAGACACACCAGGTAATTACTGGTGTTACCCTGCGCACATTGGAGCGCACACACACCTTCTCCTGTGTAACAGAGGTTACATTCGGAGACTTGACCGACGAGCAGATACGTCACTATGTAGACAACTATGCACCCTATGACAAGGCTGGTGCATACGGCATTCAGGAATGGATAGGATACATTGGCGTTACTAGTATCAATGGTTCGTACTACAATGTAATGGGATTGCCAGTACAGAGATTGAGCGTGGAGTTGAACAACTTCTTGAATCACAACTCTGACCAGTTTGTAGACAACTTTAATTATTAAACAATAGAATATAAATCTTATACCAAACAACCTAAACTACATGATTATGAAGAATAGCATTAAGTATTTTGTAATGGCAATAGTTGGTTTGCTCGTTACCTCTTGTACACAAAACCTGGACGGTCCTGATGTGACACCTCCCACGTGGAAGGGATTTAATTATGTAGTGAGAAAAGGTGTTGAGGGCGGATTGCCAGGCGAGTTTGCTCAGATAGAGCGTGGCGACTTGGAACCTGGTGATTCTATTAAGGTTTATGCCGTAAGAAAGCATCATGGTATTCACACTGGTCAGATAAGTGGTAGCATGTTTCTTCGTTGTATCATCACTCCTCAGAGTGGTCCTGACATTATTCACGAGATAGATAAGAGCATCACGCAATTGGCAAATGTTGATTATAATGGTTGGGAAGATCCCTATGCTACATTTGAGTTACCAGAGTTTGACAAACCCTATAAAAATATAAAGGTAGAGGTAGCATGTCAGTTCTATTTTAAAGCATTTGGTAATCAAAACTCTAAAATTTTAATCATTGACCAAACGAGTAATGAGGCTCCCTATCTTGGACACATTTATACTGATTTAAATACATTTGATCCTATGAATGGTGGTTCAGCTTCATCAGGAAGAGATGGTACTGGTTTAAAGTATCATACATTGTTTAGTGGTAAGAGTTCTCAAAATCAAGAAGGTCCTACTGTAACACCTCCCACGTGGAAGGGATTTAATTATGTAGTGAGAAAAGGTGTTGAGGGTGGATTGCCAGGAGAGTTTGCTCAGATAGAGCGTGGCGACTTGGAACCAGGTGATTCTATTAAGGTTTATGCCGTAAGAAAGCATCATGGTATTCACACAGGTCAGATAAGTGGTAGCATGTTTCTTCGTTGTATCATCACTCCTCAAAGTGGTCCTACCGTTGTCAAGGATATAGACAAGAGTATCACACAATTGGCCAATGCTGGTTATACCGGTTGGGAAGACCCCTACGCAACATTCGAGTTGCCCGAGTTTGACAAGCCTTACACCCACTTGCAGGTACAGGTGGCATGCCAGTTCTACTTCAAGGCATTTGGCAATCAGAACTCCAAGGTCTCCATCCTTGACCAGACAAGCAACGAAGCTCCCTATCTGGGACACATTTATACCGACTTTGCCACATTTGACCCCATGAATGGTGGTTCTGCATCATCTGGTAGAGAAGGAACAGGATTAAAGTATCACACACTCTATACTAGTAAGTAATGAAATCTATTCGCGAAATTTTCAGAATCGGTGTAGGTCCATCCAGTAGCCATACCATGGGACCTCGCAAAGCAGCCGAATTGTACAAGGAAAAGCACTCTGATGCCACATCCTTCCGCGTAACACTATACGGTAGTCTTTCTGCCACTGGCAAGGGACACATGACTGACAGAGCCATCCTAGATGTGCTTGGCGACGAGTGTACCGAAATCATTTGGTCAAAGGATTTTCTCAGCTTCCACCCAAATGGAATGAAGTTTGAATGCAAGGACAATGCTTCATCAGATTTCCTCTCCCCATGGATAGTATTCAGCGTGGGTGGTGGTGCCTTGGCAGAAGAAGGAGAGAGTAGTATAGAGCTTCCCGAGGTATATAATATGAACACCATGACCGAGATTTTGCAATATTGCGAATGGTCGGGCAAGGGCTATTGGGAATACGTGGAAGAGAGCGAAGGTCCCGAGATATGGGATTACCTTCGTGATGTATGGCAAACGATGCGCGAAGCCGTAGAGCGAGGCCTTGATACAGAGGGTGTATTGCCCGGTCCTCTTAATCTTCGCAGAAAAGCATATTCATATTTTGTTAAGTCATCCGGCTATAAGGACAATCTCAAGACCCGTGGACTTGTCTTTTCCTACGCCTTGGCCGTGAGCGAAGAGAATGCCTCTGGTGGCAAGATAGTTACTGCTCCCACATGTGGCTCTTGTGGTGTTGTGCCAGGTGTGCTTTACCATCTATGGAAGAGTCGTGACTTCTCCGAGCGTAGAATCCTGAAAGCATTGGCCACGGCAGCTCTCTTTGGTAATGTAGTCAAGACCAATGCCTCTATCTCAGGTGCCGAGGTTGGTTGTCAGGGAGAAGTTGGTGTGGCATGCGCCATGGCATCAGCAGCTGCCAATCAATTGTTTGGTGGCTCTCCTGCTCAGATAGAATATGCTGCAGAGATGGGCTTGGAGCATCATCTTGGTATGACCTGCGACCCCGTATGTGGCCTTGTCCAAATCCCTTGTATCGAACGTAATGCCTATGCTGCTGCTCGCGCCCTTGATGCAAATATATACAGCAGCTTCACAGATGGTGTGCACCGTGTTTCGTTTGACAAGGTGGTAGATGTGATGAAGCAAACGGGTCATGACCTTCCCAGTCTTTACAAGGAGACCAGCGAGGGCGGACTTGCCAAGGACTATACTCAGATGTCCTGATATCGAAACAATATAAGTAAGAATAAAACTCATATATAAAACATGAAGAAAGAAACAGTTATAGAAAGTATTCTAGACCTGAATTCAACCAACGTTTGGAAATTGACCGAGCAGGAGATTCGTGATGCTTGGGAAAAGGAAAAACTAGAAGGCAACTTTACATCCAGCGAGGAAAAGTTGTTGAACATCATTCGTCTCAACTTTGATGTAGTGCATTACAATCCTGGTGACCCTCGCGAGCGTGCTAAGTATGAAAATGGTGAATGGGCCATCTTCCAGCATTGCAACGAGAAGAAGGGTTGGGTGGCTATCAAGCGCAAGTACATCACTCGCATCAACGACTTGAGCTATGAGAACATCCGTCACATTACAGCTGCTACTTTGCTCGAACTTATCGACCGTAATTTCGGTGGTGGTTGGGACAGCATCGCATTGAGCATCAAGGACATCATCCTTAGTGGCTTTGAGATTAGTACCACCACATTGCCCGCTACTCGTATGCACGTGGCTGGTGGTACATTGGAGAAGAAAGTGGCTCAGGGCTTCGATGTATTGGAGATTCAAAAGGGCACATGGATTGAGGCTATCTTTGCCAAGAAGAAGGAACCAATGGTTAAGATTCGTCTCAATGAGGACAAGTACGACGAAGAGGGCAATCTCCGCAAGGGTTCATACTCTTCAGCTTCTGAAGACGATGAAGAAGAAGACCTACCAGAAGAGTACGATGACAATGATGACGATAATGACAACAGCCCTGATGACGACCAGATGGACGAGCTCTACTATAGCAGCTTCTCTGAAGGTGTCAAGAATCGTGAGGACGACGGTGATGATGAGTTCGCCGGTTTGAGCATTGACGAAAACGAAGGTTAATTTATCAACTATCTAATTTTCCACATTATTATAAGCACACACTATTTGATAAAAAGCATAAGGCAGATAGGAGTCCTCATGGGAGTCCTTCTGCTTCTGTGTGCTTGTAGCAGTACCAAGGTTCTCAAGGAGGGTGAATACCTTTTGGACAAGGTAACACTCAACACCGATACCAATGTGGTCAAGACATCCACATTGGCCGGATATCTCCGCCAGGAACCTAATTCTCGATGGGCATCAATTGCCAAGGTACCCTTGGGCATATACCTGATGGCCAATCCTGAAAGCAATAGTGGCATCAACAGATTTTTTCGCATGATGGGTGAAGCCCCAGTGGTCTATGACTCTTTGCTTTCCGAGCGAAGCAAACAACGCATTCAAGGTGCTCTGTTCAACCTTGGATATATGCATGCCACCATCTCTACGGAGGAATTTTATCACAAACACAAGGTTGACCTTACATATAATATAAATATAGGCAAGCGTTTTACCGTAAAAAACATCGATGTTGAGGTAAGAGATACGTCTATCGCCTCCGAGATTGAACGCATCGCAGACAAGTCCTACCTCAAGATAGGAATGCCCTTTGATGCCAATATTCTGAATCAGGAACGTTCCCGCATCACCAACCATTTTACAGATAATGGTTATTACGACTTTAACAGGGATTTCGTTCGTTTTGAAGCAGACACCACAGCAGGCTCTGATTCCGTCAGTCTTAAGATGATTATCACTGAGCATCTCGACCCCGTCCATAAAACCATCACCCCACATAAACAATACTACATAGGTGAGGTAAGATACACCTATGATAGAAGTTCCGGCTCGCCAATCTGGTTGAAAGACATACTCTTGCGTCATGCCACCAGCTTGCGCTCAGGAGAATTATACAGAGAATCCAATCTAAAGGACACATATAGCAGAATCAGCCGCTTGAGTGCCATTGCTGGTACCAACGTGCGCATGGAAAAGAGTTCACGCGATAGCTCTCTACTGGATGTAAACATGATTCTTACACCAGCACGCCTCAATAGCATACAGTTGGCACTCGACGGAACCAATACCGCTGGCGACTTGGGCGCAGCTGCCAACTTCACCTATCAGAACAGAAATGTTTTCCACGGCTCAGAAGTATTTTCGCTCAAGTTTCGTACTGCCTTCGAGGCTATCAGAGGATTGAAAGGATATGCCGACCAGAATTATTTCGAATACGATATTGAAGCTGGATTACAGTTCCCCGATTTTGTATTCCCCTTCATCCCCAAGGACTTCCGTAGAAATGCCAAAGCCACCAGCGAATTGGCATTCATGTTTGCCAGTCAGGACCGCCCAGAATTTCATCGTCGAGTATTGACCACATCGTGGAAATATCGCTGGAATACCAATCAAGGCAAACGTCATCACAAGTTTGACCTTCTTGATATCAACTATGTCTTCATGCCATGGATTTCTGACACATTCTATGACAGCTATATCAAGAACCCCGAGAGCAGAAATGCAATCATTGCCTATAATTATAAAAACCTGTTTATCGTCAAAATGGGATATCAGTATCAATACTCCAGTGTGGGTACGGTAAGCCCAATCGGTATTTATGGCAAGGACGCATACACCGTTCGCTGGGGAGTGGAGACAGCTGGTAATTTGGTGCACGGAATATGTAATCTCTTCCGCACAGATTTTAATGAAGACGGTCAGCGCACCCTCTTCAATATTGCCTATGCCCAATACGTCAAGATGGACTTTGACTACTGCAAGAGCTTCCGCTTCTCACGCCGTAGCAGCCTGGCACTTCGCTTCGCCTTCGGTGTAGCATGTCCTTATGGCAATAGCGATATTCTACCATACGAAAAACGATACTTCGGTGGCGGTGCCAACAGCGTACGTGGATGGAGCGTACGAAGCCTGGGACCTGGCTCATTCGTTGGCAACGATGGACGTATCGACTTTATCAATCAAACAGGTGATGTCAAGCTGGATATGAGTGCCGAACTACGTATGCACATGTTCTGGAAGTTTGATGGAGCTCTCTTCGTCGATGCCGGTAACATTTGGACCATCCGCGACTATAAGGAGCAACCAGGTGGTCAGTTCCGTTTTGATACCTGTTGGGAGCAGATTGCAGTAGCCTATGGCCTGGGCATAAGACTCAACCTCAGCTACTTCCTTCTTCGCTTCGACGCCGGTATGAAGGCCATCAACCCAGCCTACCAGGACGCTAGACGCCATTATCCAATCATTCATCCCAACTTCAAACGAGATTTCGCCTTCCACTTTGCCGTAGGCCTACCGTTCTAATCTCAATTTTCTTGAACACACATGATTTCACCCATCAACATGATGCTATGTTTTAGCCATCATATAACAAATCCTTCAACTAAGTGTATTTAAGTTTTAAGGTTAAATACTATTGGTGTTGTCAAACACTTTTTTTCTTTTCCTTTTGAAAAATGGGATGTTATATGTAATTTGAGCCGTTAGTTTTGAGTAAACCGATTTTTGAGGACCTATGGTGGAATGTCTGCGAATTAATATAAAAGGTCTACATCATCTTTATAACCATACCAGGTGCAGAGAGATCACCCGGAGTAGCATTCATTAATCCGATCTTTCTAATTATTTTGCCAGGAATCATTAGACGATTTCCTTCTATTCTGACTTTTCTGGTGATGTCTATAGGATGGTCTCCTGCAAGGTCTTGTGCTATTACTTTTACTTTCTTCTTTGGAATATATGGATAAATTATGCAGACTTCTTTGAAATACCCAAACAATCCAATGGGGGCTGTCCATTCCTTGCCATGGATCGTAACTGTTATTGGATGTTCTATATAATCACGGCCGATAGTACGTCCAATGGCTGATAAGGCTATGGCTTGGTTGTGGTATAGAGATGCTAAGATGAAAGGACGTGATGAGCATGTATCTTCTACAACAGGTAAGGGCATGCAACGGCTAACTCGTGCAGGGGCACTCTCGGTGAGGATACTGCCAATTGGACGCCACGTTTGCCATGTTTCGTTTTCCGCCAGTTGCCATGAATCGTTTAATCTCAGAGTATCAATAGAGTAATTTCCATCCACACCAAAGGGTTCGGCTATACGATGCCAACGAATGGCACGAATTACTTCATCCATGCATAGCTTGTAATTTTGTCCAACGGGTGGAAATACAAAATCTTGTTGACCATTAGGCATATTACCCGAATAAGGGTGTCGCATGATACCTATGGCGCATCCGAGACCTACTGCTATGTATGGCTCGTCTTCACAATTTATTATACCTTTAGCTGATTCATTGGATTTGTATGGCAAGATGTTACAAATGCGCTGTATGGTTACTGGTTTGGCTATTATATTTTCTACGTCATAGGTACGATATACATCACTAAATTGTATGAACTCATTTCGCATGGCATGCTCAATCCAAAGATTGGGTGCATGGTGTTTGCCGAGATTGGTGAGCATTTCTCTCCAATTGCCATCATGCGAGTGATTACCCCAATCAACTTTCCAATATGAGAAACCAGCTTCGTTGGCTTCTTTGAGACGTTCTGACCAATAAGTAATTTCGTCAGTCTCTGTAGGTGTTAAAGCTGTAGAACGTTGTGCACATATCCATCCACCAACTCCCTTCCACCCCAAAAGTTTAAATTTCTGTACCAATGAACGTAATCTTTCACTCGGTGTACCGGTTAAGGTGGGGAAGCGCTCTTCATTCAGTTGTGCAGTTCCCAGGTAGGGATTGTGAGAACTGTTTTCGTTGGCTGGAATATCCCAAGAATCATCCATGACGAAGTACAGGTCTTGACGTATACGAGGAAAGAAATTGGCCCAATTCTGATATTTACCTTGCCCGAAAATATTGGCTTCGTTTATCTCTCGGCGTTGCAATTCGGTACTCTCATAATTGACAAGGTAACCTTGTATATTCCATGTACAGAAATAGTCTGGTGCAGAGGAGGGTGTTTCAGGTACAAGACTTTCCAGTTTCTGTGCAAAAACAGAATTTGCCCAGGTTGTAAGACCTAGGCAAATTACAGATATAGTTTTATAGTACATATTGGATGCTTTAGGGAGTGGCGATTTATCTCATGTCAATGATTTCACACTTAGGATAGTCCTTGGCAGGGAAGTTGAAATGATCAGGGGAGAAGTTGACGCCAACCTTGTATGTCTTGATGTCAATCTGTGTCCAATCCCCATTGTGACGCACACGAAGCTTCATGGGTTCATAGGTAGATTGGTTTACGTTGACAATGACGATGGAAGGTTCTAACTTCTTGTCTTGGGCACGCATGGTGATTTCCCATGCTTTCTTGCCATTTATGGTTACATTTTTAGAGACGAGGTTGTAACCTTTCTGGTAAATATTCAGGAAGGCTAGGGGAGAGGAACTGATGATTTCTTCGGGGGTGGGTGTGACTAGAGTTACTTCATCACTACCGATGATGTGATTCCATAGTTCCTTACCATTAAACCATGTGCAAGCTGCTGTGGTTTGGATGAGGTACTTAGTGGCAAGAATGTCAAAGGTGCCGTCGAGGACATGCTCTGATGAGGTGCCTTGGTGTACCGTTGTGGCGAAGGTTGCATGAATGCCCTTAGCAGAATATATTTTCTGAGAGGTGGCATCAAGTATTTGATTGGGGCTAAGCTTTGTCTGAGCAAAGAGCATAATCGGTGCCATGAGGCACACTAGGAAAAGGGAAATTGATTTTCTCATATTATTTCAAATTGTCTAAACGGAATTGTAAATCTTCTTCACTTATACATAGAACTTCGCGTGGTTTGCTACCGTGTGCTGGACCAACAATGCCAGCCTCCTGTAGCTGATCCATTAGTCGACCTGCTCGATTGTAACCTATGGATAATTTACGCTGTATCATACTGGTGGAACCTTGCTGAGTTTGTACCACAAGGCGTGCTACTTGTTCGAACATGGGATCCAGATTTTGCATATCTACATCACGACCTTCATCTTCTTCACCTTCAATTGCTATAGGTGGAAGTGGAGCAGGACCAAGATAGCTTTGCTGACAGGCAATGTATTTGGTAATGGCATCCACCTCGGGGGTATCTACAAAGGCGCACTGTACTCGAACAGGTTCACTACCACCACCGATAACAAGCATGTCACCCTTGCCTACCAATTGTTGAGCACCTGCACGGTCAAGGATGGTGCGGCTATCAACCATAGCACTTACCTTGAATGCCATACGTCCTGGGAAATTGGCCTTGATGGTACCAGTGATAATATTGGTTGTGGGACGCTGTGTGGCAATAATCATGTGGATACCTACGGCACGTGCCAATTGGGCAATACGACAGATAGGAAGTTCAATCTCTTTGCCGGCTGTCATAATGAGGTCGCCAAACTCGTCGATAATAACCACGATATATGGCATAAATCGATGGCCATTCTCGGGATTGAGATGGCGAGATTTGAACTTCTCATTGTATTCGCGCAGGTTTCTGGCACCAGCCTTCTTTAATAGGTCATATCTATTATCCATCTCTAGACAGAGAGACTTGAGAGTTTGTACCACCTTCTGTACATCGGTGATAATGGGTTCGTCTCCCTCCGTACCTTCTACTTGGGCCAAGAAATGATTGATGATAGGTGAGTAAATACTAAACTCAACCTTCTTGGGGTCAACCATTACTAGTTTCAGTTCGGCAGGATGTTTCTTATATAATAAAGATGTAATAATTGCGTTCAAACCTACGGATTTACCTTGACCAGTGGCACCAGCGACAAGAAGGTGAGGCATTTTTGCCAGGTCTACCATATAGAGTTCATTGGTAATAGTCTTACCTAGTGCCATGGGAAGCTCGTATTGTGTTTCCTGGAACTTACGACTATTGATAATGCTCTCCATTGATACTATCTGTGGACGAGCATTAGGTACTTCGATACCAATTGTACCCTTGCCAGGAATGGGAGCGATAATACGAATACCCAAAGCAGATAGAGATAGGGCAATATCGTCCTCTAGATTACGAATCTTAGAGATACGAACACCAGGAGCAGGGGTAATTTCGTAGAGGGTAATAGTGGGACCTACCGTTGCCTTAATGCTTGAAATCTTGACACCAAAGTCCTGCAAAACCTGAATAATACGATTCTTATTCTGCTGCTGCTCTTCCATATCAATTGATGTATCTACATCATAATGTTTGAGCAGATCAATAGTAGGATACTTATAGTTCTCCAAATCCAACTTTGGGTCGTATGGTTCTAGCTGGCGTGTCTCGTCGAGATGTGCCTCTTCTTCTTCCTTGCCCTTATGTACGAGCATTGTTTGGTCGTGTGAGGTGTTTTCTTTGGTTTCATCGTCAGTAGAAACAAATTCTTCCTCCTCGGAAGATGCAACTATTTCTATGTCTAGTTGGGGTTGGGTATCTGTTTCAGTAATAGAATTTGAATCAGGCGTAATATCATTAAATTCTATGGTAGTAGCTGTTTCTTCCTCGGTTAAACCGGTGTAAACCTCGGGTGCAGCTTCTTGATCGGTATCCTTAAGTTCGTCTTCAAGATCTTCTTCCTCGTCTTCTACCTCGGCATCATTCTTTTTCTTGGACTTTAGATAGCTGCCAGGTGATAGTACCTTGCGTATGATATGTATAGTTTCATCAGACAAATATATGAGATAACCAATGAGAAAGGCTATCAAAATCAAGAAAGTACCTACAGGACCTATCTTGGCTTCGAGGAAATCTACCTCGGTCTTACCAATGCCACCCCCAAGACTGATGGGGCTATGCATGGATTCCAAGATGGGTTGGAGTAAGAAATGGCCAAATGCAGAGAACCATATCATGATGATGGAACAATTGAGGAACCACTTCCAGAGGCGTACCTTATAAACCTGCATAATACGAAGAGATGCAACAATGAGGAAAAGGGGAATGCAGAATGAAGCAACACCCCAGCATTCGTCAATAAAGAAGCGTGCGGTGCTCAAACCAAGCGTGCCCATCCAATTCTTAGCCTTCTCGCCCTCTATCCATGTTGAGTCATCTACGGCTGTGAATAAATGTGATGCTATGCTAAGAAGTACAAAACTACTTACAAGGAAAATAATAGCTCCCGTACAGAAACGAGTAATTTCTGCATTAGACATACCTTCATCATCGGTAATGTCTGGCTGGGTAACAGGCTTGTTGCTCTTGAAGAAAGACTTTATACGAGCGAAGAAACCCACAGAAGTGGATGGAGTAGAAGAGGCCTTCTTGGTGTTCGTCTTCTTTGTGGTTTTCTTTTCGTTTTTTGTATTTGCCATAAGATTAATGGTAGAGGTATAATTTTGTTTTTATTGCTTTATTCGAAAGGTTCTTTGAGGGGGTATATTATTTACAGAACCTATATTATATGATTTTCACGTGCAAAATTACTAGAAAAAAATGTAAAAGGGTGTCATTTGGCATTTTTTTTCATAATTTTGTAGACGAATAAAAGAAAACAACCAAATTAGAGTGATAAAAGCAAGGTATGAAGACGCTGGTTAGCAGGTACGACAAAAAAATGATAGCACAATTGCCGAAGGTGCTATTCCAGGGTCGGATAATAGTAATACAAAGTAAATCAGAGGCGAAAAAAGCTGTAGATTACTTGATGACACAAGAAATGGTAGGTGTAGATACGGAAACTAAACCTATATTCAAGAAGGGAACGGGAATGAATCCTGTGGCCTTGTTGCAGATATCTACACATGATACGTGCTTTCTTTTCAGGTTGAATCAGATAGGGTTTACGAGCGATTTGATTAAACTAATGAGCGATGATAGTGTACTGAAAATAGGATTGTCATTGAAGGACGATTTTATGCAGTTGAAGCGGAGAAAGCCGTTTACACCTGGAAGATATGCTGAATTGCAAAGTATGGTAAAGGATTTGGGCATCAGTGATCAATCATTGCAGAAGATATATGCCAATCTGTTTGGGTATCGTATAAGCAAGACTCAGCAACTAACCAATTGGGAGGCTGATGTACTCACAGAAGCTCAGAAGAGATATGCAGCAACTGATGCATGGGTATGTATACATATTTACGAGGAGATACTGAAACTCAATGCTACAGGATATATGCTTGAGGTAATACCAGAACCGGCGCCACCTGCTCCTCCTCCATTGACACCTGAGCAAATACGTGAGAAAGAGGAGAAGAAAAGGCAGAAAGAAAAGGAACGACGCAAAAGAAAACGTCAAAGAGAAAAGGAACAAAAAGCCAAAAGCAAAAACAGGGCTAATAAAGAGAAAATTAAGAATATAAAGGAAATCATTTAAATAATAAATATAAATGTCAGATTACAAGAAAATAATTCTAAAGAAAGGTAAGGAAGATAGTTTGCTCAGAAGACATCCTTGGATATTTTCTGGAGCAATTTATAGTGCTGACAATGAATTGCAAGAGGGTGACGTGGTGAATGTCTACACTTCTAAGGGAGACTTCATAGCAGTTGGACATTGGCAGATAGGTAGTATTGCCGTGAGAGTATTGTCGTTTGAACCTGAGTTAATCAACGATGAATTCTACGAAAACAAGCTGTCTTCTGCACTGGATGTACGTCGTAGTATAGGTTTATTGCGCAGTAATGTATCTGATAATCAAACAATCAATAATACCTTCCGTCTTGTACATGGTGAAGGAGATAATCTGCCAGGCTTGATTATTGACATTTATGCAGATACCGCTGTGATGCAGGCACATAGTGTGGGTATGCATTGTGATAGACAAATGATAGCCAACGCCTTGAAGAAAGTGATGGGCGATGAATTAAAGGCCGTGTACTATAAGAGTGAAACTACATTGCCTTACAAGGCAGATTTAGGTCAGGAAAATGCTTTCATCCTTGGACATTCAAACAATGACATTGCTATTGAAAATGGTTTGAGTTTTCACATTGACTGGTTGAAAGGACAGAAGACAGGATTCTTTGTAGACCAAAGAGATAACAGAACTCTTCTAGAGCAATACTCTAAGGGAAGAAAGGTCTTGAATATGTTCTGCTACACGGGTGGATTCAGTGTTTATAGCATGAGAGGCGGTGCAGAATTGGTGCATAGTGTAGATAGTAGTGCTAAGGCTGTAGATTTGGTATCCAAGAATATGGAACTGAACTTCCCTGGCGATACAAGACATCAAGCATTTGCCGTAGATGCATTCAAATACCTTGATGAAATGGGTGAGAATTATGATTTGGTTATCCTTGACCCACCAGCATTTGCCAAGCATCGTGATGCATTGAAGCAGGCTCTTCGTGGATACACCAAATTGAATGCTAAAGCAATGGAGAAGATGCCAAGCGGTAGCATATTGTTCACATTCTCATGTTCTCAGGCAGTAAACAAAGATCAATTCAGAACCGCTATCTTCTCTGCTGCCATGCAAGCTGGTCGTAAGATTAGAATATTACATCAGTTGCACCAACCAGCTGACCATCCAATTAACATTTATCACCCAGAAGGCGAATACCTGAAGGGCTTGGTGGTATTTGTAGAATAGTTAGGTATCTATAATTAGATTCATTCAAAATGAAAGAAACTCGTTTTTTCTATACTCCAGAGATTAATGGCGCATTACCCGAAGAGGAGGCAAAGCACGTAGTACGTGTGTTGCGCATGAAGGAAGGTGACCAATTAAATTTGATGGATGGATGTGGTAAGTTTTATCTTGCAGAAATTACGTCAGCATCTAATCACCATTGTCTTTACAAGGTTATTCAAGAGGAACAACAGACAAGAGCATGGCAAGGACAGATACATTTGGCCGTGGCTCCAACAAAGCTGAATGACCGTATTGAATGGATGGCAGAAAAGGCCACGGAGATTGGATGGGATAGAGTTTCATTCCTGAATTGCCAATTCTCCGAAAGAAGAAATCTCAAGACGGAAAGAATAGAAAAAATTGTGGTTTCTGCCGTGAAGCAATCACACAAGGCATGGATACCTGAAGTGGATGAACTCCAAACTTTCAAGGATTTTGTACAGAAGTGGGGTAGAGATGCCATGTCAGAAGACGATAATGTACAAAGATTTATATGTCATTGCTATGAAGGTGAGAAACCTCATCTGAAGGATGTATTGGAGAATGGAAAAGATGCAATAGTGATGGTAGGTCCTGAAGGTGACTTTTCTGTAGAAGAGGTAAAGTTGGCCTTAGAGTATGGCTTTAAGCCAGTTTCGCTAGGTACAAGCCGTTTGAGAACGGAAACCGCAGCTCTTGTGGCAGTACACTTGATGCAAATCACACAATCATGTTAATTTTATACGTATACCAGAATTATGGAGAGTATACTTGGCTTATATCAAATATGGAAAGGACAGGCACCTGTCGCATGCGAGAAATTACCAGGTGCTGGTAGTAATCGTAGATACTATAGATTGACGGATAATGAAGGTAAATCTGTGATTGGATGTACAGGTACTTCATGTGAAGAGAATGAAGCTTTTATATATCTGACAAAACACTTCGCTGAAAAGGGATTGCCTGTGCCTATGATATTGGCAATAAGCCAAGATAGACTTTCTTATATTCAAACGGATTTAGGTACATGTTCCCTATATGATGCCTTGAAAGAGGGTAGGGAAGGTGCACTAGGATATAGGGCCAGTGATATATTGTTGCTGCAAAAAGTAATACGTTTGTTGCCTAAAATACAGGTTAAAGGTGCCGAAGAGCTTGATTTCTCTAAATGCTATCCACTAGAAAGGATGGACGAACAAAGCATCATGTTCGACCTAAATTATTTCAAGTATTGCTTTCTGAAAATTTCTGGTATAGAATTTAATGAAGTAAAACTGGAAGAGTCTTTTAAGGCTCTGGTGACTTTGTTGCAAGAGGACATGTCTGATAATTTTATGTACAGGGATTTTCAGGCAAGAAACGTAATGCTCTCCAATGACAATGAACCTTATTTGATTGATTACCAAGGTGGAAGAAGAGGCCCATTGCAATACGATTTGATATCTTTCTTGTGGCAAGCTTCTTCACATTACACAGATGATATACGCCAATTTCTCATAGATGAATATATCACTTCACTGAAAGAATATAAGGATGTAGATGAAGAAGCATTTAGAAGAACCATTCCCAAATGGGTATTGTTCAGAACTCTGCAAGTATTAGGTGCATATGGATTTAGAGGCAAAATAGAAGGTAAAAAATATTTCCTGGATAGTATTCCTTCTGCAATCCAGAATCTGAAAGAAATACTAAAAGAGATCAATATTGATGCTATTTCTTATTTACACGAAACGCTCATTAGGTTGGTAAATCTTCCAGAGTATAATATTAATAAGGTAAATACATTACCTTTACCAACAACTAATGAGCCAAAAGACAATAAATTAACTGTAAAGGTATTTAGTTTCTCATACAAAAAAGGTATTCCAGAGGATACATCCGGTAATGGCGGTGGCTATGTGTTTGATTGCAGAAGTACACATAATCCCGGTAGATACGAGCCATATAAGAAGCTGACAGGATTGGACAAACCTGTGATTGATTTCCTAGAAGACGATGGTGAAATCAACGTTTTCCTGGAAAGCGTATACAAATTGGCTGATGCTCATGTGGCCAGATATATAGAGAGAGGATTTACTTCGCTGATGTTCTCTTTTGGTTGTACTGGTGGTCAACATCGTAGTGTATATAGTGCACAACATCTGGCCGAACACATTAGCAATAAGTTTGGCGTAGAGGTAGTCCTTAATCATCGTGAACAAGGCATCAAGAGAACCTTTCCTCGCAGGAAAAAAGCAATGATCTTTGCTGCAGGATTAGGCACAAGACTTAAGCCTCTGACAGACACCATGCCCAAAGCTTTAGTTCCTATAAAGAACAAACCTTTAATAGAACATGTCATAGATAAGCTTGTTTTGAATGGTTTCAACGATTTCGTTATCAATGTCCATCATTTCGCTGAAATGATAGAAAATTGGGCTGAACAGGCTCTAAATACGATTTACAAGGATAAGGAAATACGAATCTCATTCTCAAATGAGAGAAATGAACTCTTGGAAACGGGTGGTGGCATAAAAAATGCTCAATCTTTATTACGAAACTCAAATCCCGAGGAAAGAATCCTTATTCACAATGTTGATATCCTGTCTGACGTAGATATCAATCACTTTTGGAATAATGTTAGCGATGCAGATGCAGTCTTGGTCGTTTCCAAGAGAGATACATCTAGATACCTGGTTTTTGATGATAGTATGAAGCTAGTTGGTTGGACGAATATTCACACAGGTGAAGTAAAGACACCATACAAATATGTAGAGCAATTACTAAAGCATAGAGAAGATGGTACATTGGATGTTGGCAATATTCATCTAAGAGCATTTGATGGTATACATCAATTAAAGACGAATCTTATTGATGAAATGAAATCATGGCCATCAAAGTTTAGTATCATTGATTTCTATCTAAGTATATGTACCAAAGCTAACATATACGCCTACGCACAGGACAATCATAAAATGGTTGACGTTGGTAAACTAAATACACTAGCCATTGCAGAAGAATTCTGTTCGTTGATAAAATAATATTTTCCGATCTAATATCAAAATATATAAGGTATATGTTTTCAAGACTTAAATCTACTTAAGTTTGGTGAGCATATACCTTATTATATATTATATAGAATGATATAATAATGAACTAATAATTCAGACTTAATATTGAAAATTACAATATTTAAATAATACACATTATGTTTAGTTGCATTTTATTGAATTATACCCTTTATTATCTCCTCTAGAATATTTGTACAATATATTTAGTTGATAAAAATGCCATCAGATAAATATTTGAAATATCTCTGATGGCACATATTGTATAGAATCTAATAATCGTTATTACCTGGTGACGTACTTCTTTTGAACGTCTCCTGTAGTAAGATTCTTTATGATGTATAATCCGTTGGGTAATGTCTGGATTACATTTTTATCACCACTAACTACATATCGTCCATCTATTGAGTAGTAGGTATATTTGTGTGTGTAGTCATTAATAATATCCTCAATAGCTGAAGCATCACCACCATTAAATGTAAATGAAATACTTCTCTTAGATTCATCTTCAAAGGCTATATTTGTAATAGGTTTGTGCATAAAGAATGTGCCATCTGTATTAGGATTGTGTAATCTAGCTGCAGGTGCAATACGTTCGCCATCGGTGCGCTCTTCATCTGTCAACGAGTTGTTGCCACTTATGCCCCAATATTTCAATACAAATTCATCATTGCTTAATGGCCACAAATGTCCTTGCATCTCAGATTTATATTTTTGAACATCATCCATAAGATTGTCAAGGATTTCAAAATGTCCATTTGCAGGAATGATTGTCATTCTTTGACGATTGACATCTGTATTGATTCTGTTGCTACTCCATGCATTCGCATCGTATGTAACGTGGTATATCATCATACCATTGCCTAATTGCGAGCATAAGGATTTGCTCCAGGGATCAAAGGTTGTTCTATTTTCTAGAATATAATATTCATTTCTATCACCTTCATTATAAATAACATAGGCATCGCCACCATCACCAATAGCTTTCATGTTAGTGATATTTGTTGGCTCCGAAAGTTCCACTAATGAAAGCCATCCAAGAAAGTTTTTCTCGTATGCAGTATATGGTGTTGGTTCATATCCATTAGCCCAATATTCACCATAATCCATCAAACTCCATCTATCCATTCCTGCACCTTTATAATTTAGGTCATAAAAGTCAGGTAAGCCAAGCATGTGTGACATTTCGTGTACAAATACACCGATACCATTAATTACAGCTTCGTTTTCACCACCATTTTCAGTATTATCAAAACCTAACAACTCGGGAGCGACAAGTGCTGTAGCATAAGTGATACCATTATTTGAAATGTTAGTTGTCCAACACGCAGGATGCATACCATTATCGTCACCAACATTTGCTCCGCAACCGGGAAATACAATGATTACACCATCTATTTTGTTGTCATCATTTGTATCCAGGTCCCCTATCCTATCTTGTATTTGTGGTGCTAGAAGAGTTAGCGCCTCGTCTCTATATCGTACCCTTCTACTTCCACCATTTTTATTACCATAATAAGCTCTCTCCTTGGATAGTGTAACAGGTTCTGTGATAATAAATTCAGGAGTAAAGATACCATTACTCATCTCATTGAAGTAGTCATAAACTGAATGAGGATTCTGACCAACACCTATTCCCTTGCCATTGAAAAAAGTATCAAATAAGGCAATGAGTGAATCATTATCATTGGCAACGGTAAATTTGACATCGGCATAATTAGCAAGGCATACTAAGATCCTGGGTGAACCATTTGCTCGTAATTGGGCTTTGTCTTGTGTGGCGGCACATCTGGTATTGGTAGCATTCTCGTTGTCAAGAATGCAATATTCTCTTTTAAACTTTATTGATGATTTGGTTTCATCAGATACAGAATTAATCTGTGCAGATAAGTTTATTGAACACAACAAACTTAAAAATGTTATACTTTTCTTCATACTTCTGGGTTAAAACTGTATGCAAAGGTATGATTTTTAACCAATATTATAAAAAAAGAGCTATAAAAACTTACACATTAATAAAATTTTCCATAATTTTGCATCGCATTAGTCAATAAGGGGGATTAGCTCAGCTGGCTAGAGCGCTTGCATGGCATGCAAGAGGTCATCGGTTCGAGCCCGATATTCTCCACCTTACGTAATCGAAAAGACAGAATCTTACAATGATGTGAAGACTCTGTCTTTTTTATTTTAAAAATGTATTGCAGCCAAAACTTCTGTAGAGAAGTTTCCCATTTACTGCAGAAAAGTCTCTCAACTTCACGTGTGAAGTTGGCTCGAAGGATGCGTCCATTTTGCCAAGTGGACCGCAGCGTTTGTTTTTTTGATTTTAGTGCGGACTTTTTTTAATCTTTATACACATCAAATGTATTTCCATTTCTATCTGTGAAAGTTCCTACATACGAACTCGAAGAAGAAATACAACCCAATATTACAATGAGGACCACCCCCGTATGGTATTGAAAAATATCAAGAACCAAATCCATTAACACAAAGAAGTAGATAAATGCAGTTATAATACCTATAATACTAACTAACGGTTTCTTAAACAAAGACAATACAGTAGACAGATTAAAGCGAAACATAGAAAAAACATAGGTTATAAACGCATATATCAAAAATAGGTAAAAAACGTATAAGAAAAAACCGTTTTCCTTAAAATTCAAAAAACTCCAAAAATCATTATTAGGATTCTGCCAAAGGCAACGTGCAGCTCCTAAATTACAAAGCATGGCAATGATTATATGATTTTCAAGCAAAACATAAAAGGCAATTGATAAAATGATGTATAGAACAAGACATGCCCAAAAAGGTAATGAAAACGAACTTAGCGAGTAATACCACTGTGATATATCAAAAAAAGACTCTTCACTGTTCTGGGAATCAGAAGGGTCGGGTACAGCCTCTAAATATTTTCCATATACATAGCCGGTTATGCCATTAGCCTCTATTTTCATCCATCCATTGCTTTCTTCTTGAATCATATTCACAATTTGACCATTCGAAACAGAAGATAATTTGTTCGAATATTTATTTGGTGCACTGCGAATATTCAACGAGGATTGTGCAACAACACGATACTATTTTGCATGAATATAATTAAAATTTACGAAGAAAACCAAAAAGGATATAAATCTAATTATAAATATTTTTTTCATAGTAAGAATGTTTAAATTGAAATAATAATGACCCGTTGGCGGAATTAAATAGTTGGCAGAGTGTATAAGAAAAGTAGCATCTATCTAAGATTTTTAGTAACTTAAAGTACTCAGTCTTTAAGTTATACAATCTCGTCATGTTCAATTGATGCACAAAGTTAGTCAAATTTCAAAAGATATGCAAGAAATTCTCTGTAAATGTAGTCGTGGGGGCTGGAAATGCTCGCCGACCAGTTCCTGTGCCCCGTTTCTCTGATTTGGAAGTCGAGCATGACGACAGAGGCAGAGGAGCAGGGGAATTACGGCCGCGAAAATCGAAATTTCAACAGGATCGGAATGAAGGAAAAACATCTCAGTCAAAACTTCTGCGAAGAAGCTTTTACTCAACACTATACAAATTTGCCAAGTGGACTGGAGGGACAATGAAAAATGTATTGTCTGAGGAATTACTTTAATTCTCAATACTATTTTTGAGAGTATTTCTTAATGAGGTTATAGGCTTGGTACAATCCCATTTCACCAGCTTGAGACAAATCGGCTAATCCCTTGTTAATTTCTTTCATCAGAATATATGTAATACCTCTATTGAAGTATGCTTCTGGTAATTTATTATCAATTTCTATGGCTCTTGAGTAAGAATTGATTGCTGATTGGTAATCCTTCAATTTGACATAAGTATTACCCATATTATACGAAGCATAGGCAAAGTCCTGGATATTGTGGTCACAATATTTCAGGTCTTGTAAAATCTCCATATATCTGATACGCAACTCATTTTCATTGATTGGTTGAGCTTCAATCTGAGCAGTTCTTACCTGTGCTCTCATAAAGTGATAGAAGGGAGAGATGTTCTTATCAGATACAACGATTGAATCAAGAGTTGACATTGCAGATTCAAAATCTCGCACAATATAATAATCCATTACCAACTGGCTCACATCACCAAGAATTATGTCCTGTGTAATACGAGATTGGTGCATACTGATTCTTGCGCTATCCAAAGAGATTTCCTCGCTACACATTAGCAATTTTTGAGATTCTTTGTTTTGCATAGAGAAATCCTCCAGTGCCTTACTGTATGGAATATATCTACGTGTTGTATGCTCCTTACGATAATAGCCAAGGGTGTACATTGGCAAGCATTTTAACTCAGTTTGCTTGTTTTGAACACGACCTCTGAACTCACTTGCATATGAGCTCAATTGTGATTGTTCGTCATCTACAACCATCTTGTTGTAGTCTTCAATATTTCTTTCCTCCTTTTTTCTTGTAGTCTTCTGTACCTTGTATGTACCCGTCTTTACTTCCATTTTGGCTTTTAAGACTCGATACTCATCGCGTTCAGCACCATAGACATCACCAACCTTGCGCAATATGGAGGCACGCTGACTATATCCTGCCCAAAATTGAGGATATTCGTCGATTACAGAACTTATATCTTTGATAGCACCATGGTAATCCCCCACTCTATCCAATAGAATGGCTCTATTGTAAAGAGCAATCATATTATCAGGTTCTACACTCAGTACATAGTTGAAATCTTCAATAGCATTATTATCGTCACCTACTTGTGCACGCAATAAACCTCTATTATAATGTGCTACATAGTTGGAGCCATCAATCTCGATTGCTTGATCATAATCGGACATAGCACCACGAATGTTCTGTTGATGAAAACGTACCAACGCTCTATTTACATACAACATTGGTAGTCGTGGTCTCTGAACAATGGCATTGTTTAGTGATTTCTCTGCTTTATCATACTCGCGACGCTTGGTTTGAAAGGCTGATTTCATACTCCAAGCACCACCATCGTATTTGTCTAGGACTAGGGCTTTGTCAACCCACTTCTCTGCTAATACAGTGTCTTTCATTGCAAGAGAAACCTGTGCTTTCATCGTACATTGTGAAGACTCTCGTGGCCACAACTCAATCATCTTGTTTAATGCAGAGTCAGCCTGGTTAAATTGCTCCATTTCCATGTAGCAAATCACCATATTGTGCCAATTGTTCTTTTCAATAGGATTTTGTTCGAGAGAAGCCTTATAATCCTCTATTGCAGCACTGTAATGCTCCATATTAACTCTACACAAAGCACGGAGAGTATAATACTGTGCATTAAATGGGCTTCTGTTCAATGCCAATGTACAATCTGATTCTGCACCGGCATAGTCTTCAAGGTAAAACTTAGCCAGTCCCCTGAAAAAATATGGATCAGACAGATAAGGTTTGGCCGTAATAACAGAATTGAAGCGCTGGATAGCCAATACATAGTCTTCGTAATACAAAGCATTACGGCCCATCATCATCACTCTATTGGTATTAATCTGTGATAATAATGTAGTATTAAAGGCTACCAATATTATTAATAAAGATAATATACGCTTCATTTCTGCTACTAAAAAGTGATTCTAAGAAAATTATTTGTTTATAAACAAAAGTTTAAGAATCAGTTAATCTATTTTTTTAATGGTTTGACCTTGTAATCTGCATGAAATTGTCCTTTTACCAATTGCTTGAGTTTTGGGGCCATTAATTGTCTGCGCAAGCCCTTTAGGTGATCTGTATAAACAACACCATCAAGGTGGTCAAACTCATGTTGCATTACTCTTGCCAAGAAACCATCCACCCATTCATCATGCTCTTGGAAGTTTTCGTCCTGATAAGTAACACGAATGCGAGTGGGACGAGTGACCTTTTCTGACAAACCAGGTAGCGACAAGCAACCTTCCTCTTGAGTATCAAGTTCACTTTCGTCTACCTCTTCAATATATGGGTTGATAAAGGTACGCTTATATCCAGCGTATTGTGGTTCTTCTTCACTAATACAATCCAAGTCTATGATTGCCATACGAATGGGTAAACCAACTTGTGGTGCGGCCAATCCTACTCCATGGCTCTTAGCAAGAGTGTCCCACATATTCTGAATGATTTCTTTCAGATTCGGATATGTAGCATCTATCTCTTCAGTTTCTTTGCGCAATACGGGTTGACCGTATGTATATATAGGTAGTATCATAGCGTTTAATATCAATATTTTAAAACCTTCCTCCGTGTGTCTATTCCTAAAGAGTATCAGATGAAATGAATAAAAACAATGAATTATTCGGTATAAAATCTAATAATCATCGTCTTCTCTCCATCCATCCTTGTAGGATTATTGTAGCGCTTATCTCGTCAACCAAAGCTTTGTTTTGACGAGCTTTTTTGCCTATACCACTATCAAGCATGGCCTTATGTGCCAATACACTGGTATAGCGTTCATCCCACCACTCTACGGGTATATCTGGGAAAGTAGTATTTAATTTCTTTACAAAAGCCTGGACGCGAGGTAAATTTTCGCTATCCAGGCCATTTGTTTGTTTGGGCAAACCAACCACAAATCTCTCCACTGGTTCTTTTGCAATATAATCAGCAAGAAATTTTAGTAAAGAATTAGAATCAACTGTAGTCAGTCCGTTAGCTATTATCTGACAGGGGTCTGTTACAGCCAATCCTGTGCGGCGTTTGCCATAATCTATACTCAGTACGCGAGCCATTAATTACTTCTGATAAAGCAACCAAGCATCTGCGTATGTAGAACGAACCTTATCACGGCTCTGTGCAGCAGATACCTTGTCGTTGTGAGTACTCAATACTACGCGGTACATATTTGAGGGGCTCTTAACCACCTGAGCCTGATAGCCCTGACCCTTCAACTTGTTTTGCAAAGCAACGGCATTTGCTTGTACACCAAAGCTACCAACTACTACGCTGTATGCCTTCAAACCAGTACCATTTACCAATGTAACGTCCTCAGAACGAACGCTTACATTGCTATAATCTGTTGTGGGGGTAACTGTCTGAACGGGAGTAACAGAAACTGTATTATTTTGAGTCTGGTCAGAATTGACTGTGTTTACAGTTGCGTTAGATTGCTGCGCCTGTGCCTTTTCATAAGCCTTCTTGTATGCACTCTCACCGCTTTTACATGAACTCATCGCAAAAGCCACAATTAGGGCAGAACCCATCAATACTGATTTCTTCATAGTTATTTTCAATGATTTTATTGATTAATAATTCGTTTTAGGTGTAATTTTTACCTCTGCAAAGATACAACAAATTTACGAAACCAAACCACTTATATATGTTAATAAACATTAAGAAAGTATAAATTATGTTAAATTTGTATAAAAAACATTCAAATACCCCTTGCAACTACAATAAAAAATCTTATATTTGCATAGAGTTTTTAGGAATATGACATCAGAAATATCCGAGAAACTATATTATAATAAATATATAACCTAAAACAACTTTAATTATGAAAGCCGTTAATTATCTACTAGCCTTTATCGGCGGAGCTGCAGTAGGAGCAGCATGTGGTGTTTTGTTTGCACCTGAAAAGGGTTCTAACACTCGCGCAATGATTGTTGAAAATCTAAAGAAGCGTGGTCTCAAGTTGAGCAAACAGGAAATGGAAGATCTAGCAAGTGACATTGCAGAGGATCTAGGCCTTGGTGCTGTAGAATAATACTTTATTGGTATTTATACATCATTAGTATATCATTGGTGTGGTGTCAGGTTATGCCTGATGCCACCTTTTGAAAAGTTCTATGTTTACCTTATTTAATTTATAGAGTTTTGGAAGAATTCAACAAGTTTTTTCTTCTTTTGAAGGATTACGTCCAGATACAAAAGGAACATGCCAGTTTGACAGCTGCAGAAAGTGCCACTAGATTGCTTTTTGCTCTAGCCACAGGTGCTATTGTCTCAATACTCGTTGGCATAGCATTGCTATTGTCTGGTTTTGCCCTTGCATATTGGATTAACGAAACCATGGGATCTACATACATCGGTTTCCTTGTTATAGCAGGAATAATGCTGTTCTTGTGTCTAATCTTCTGGCTTAAGCGCAAAACATGGGTGCTTCAACCCGTAGCTAAGTTAATGGTTCGAATTTTTATTGAATCTCAGCCAGCTACTCAAAACACAAATACTCAAAACACAACCACAAATCCAGCCAATTAATGACTAAGGAAAATATAGCAAAAGAGATTCTAAGCAAACAAGACGTATTTCTTGCCATCCAGGAAAAGAAACTTGCCAAGAAACAGGAGCTCAAGTTGCTTCAGGCCAAAATGCAAACTACCATCAATAGTGCCATTGCGCCTATTCCCCGTAGTACCAATCGCATGGATTTCGCCATGCAGATAGCACGCAATGCATTCAATGTTTGGCAAGGCATCAATATCGGATTGAAAGTAGTACGCGGATTTAGAGCAGCATTTCACAAAAAATGAGTGACGGAAACATCAATCGCCAACTCTTACCACACACTCCATTTCACAGTGGATTGGCCACTGGGCGTATGCAAATGAAAACACGCTCAGAGAAGGCTTTCCGCGAGATATTAGACACCCACTTTTCTGACCTTACCCCAGAAGAGCGTCAAAATATCATCACAGAATTCACCCAAAAGCTAAAGGTGTGACGCACACTCTCCCACCCCCACTCTGTCCATCCCCAATTGGTTGGTGGTTACATACAATTCCCCCCAAAAAAAATAACTGTTTAACTGTTTAATTGCGATTTTAGCGTTGAGCGTTGAGCAGTAAGAGATAGAAACGCCAGCCTAGTGTGATGCTAAGCTGGCGCATTGCTTCGTAACTGACTCTCCCCCTAATTAGAGGACAGTTGGCTGGCCTGTACTCGTCCCAGTTGTTACTAGCTCTACCCCTATCTTAGCTAATCTTTGTACACATTTTCTAATGCCAGTTCTGCTCCCCAGCTCATAGTTTGCAACCGTTCCCATCCGCGTTTTAGTACAAGATGACTCGGTCTGTCGTTTATTGTCATTCTTCCGTTCCAGCCACCTAGTT
>JAFOCV010000077.1 GCA_017381015.1 Bacteroidaceae bacterium | reverse complement strand
GCTCATCCATCAGCAGATACTGCTGCGTAACGACATCGGCATAGCCAGTCTCACGCACGACAATGACGGGATTCTTGCTGTTGACATATTTCTGGAATTGCTGAGTCGCCTGACGGGTGGTCTCATCGTACTCGCCGGTCACATAACCCTCAGGCAGCCACTTCAGGGCGACCAGGCGCTTCTGCACCTTAGAGATTGCTTCGCTGTCGGATTCGCTGTCGATCAGACCATAGTTCAGCTCGTCCTCAATACGCAGCAGCCAGTCCAGCGTATCTTCTAATGTGGGGACTGCTCTATCCATTGCTTCGAAATATATCTTGATTCTGCGCATAAACTCTTCTTCAAAGTCTGCGCTCACGATACCGGGAATCCCAATAGTCAGTACCATTTCATAGCATGGCTTGTAATAGATAATACCATCTGCAACATCTTCCCATTTCATTTTTCCATATCGGTCATTAAAATAAGGAATACGGCCAAATGGGGTATCCTTTATGTCCATCCCAAAAGGTTGGCAATCCACAACCTCAAAAGCTGCGTCCCATAGGCCGTCAGCCACCAATGGAGTCTGTTGGTCGTTAGAATGCGTGTACTCTGTCAAGTTAAGCATTACGATTTTTACGTTGTCGTTGCCATACCGTTCTTTGAGCCATTTGCCTTGGCAGTGATAGTCCTGTCCTTCAAAAGTGGCATTTAGAGCGTGAGGATGATTGGTTATAATCAAAGCCTTTCGCTTGCCGTTCTTGGGTTTCTGTTTTGCATACATCTTGGCAAAATGGAAACACATCGTTGAGTCACGATATGCACAAGCGGGAGAGTAGTCAAAATTTCTGTATTCCTCAGCAGTCTTTATTTTCTTCCATGAAAAATTGCAATCCGTCAGTCCTAACGTAATCTTATTCTTGCTACTACGATTGATTTCATAGAGTCCCCGCAAAAACTGGACACGATTGTACTTATCCCACAAGGGATTGAAATCTTCGTTGCGAAGATATGTGTAAAGGGCTTCGTTGAATGCTTTGTCGCTTTTGTACCTTCCACAGAGTAATTTGTTTGCATTCTTTGTCCTGTTTACACACCCGACCTCGGTATACACATAGCCTATCTCTTTGGCAAATCTCGGGTCTCTCAACAAGTCTAATATCACTTCGTACTGCGTGGTGTCCCTGTGGTCTCGCTCGCCAATTACGACAATATCGGATTTCTCAAACAAATTGAATATATAGTCAACAGGATTACAATTATTGCCTTTTATATAATTGACATAATCATTTAATTCCGAATTTTGGGCATAGCTTGTTATCGCACACCCTGCTATGATTATTAAAAGGATTGTCTTTTTCATTTATAATGCTTTAATTTTTATGGATAGAGTCGTCTCAATCCAGTAGCAAAAATACAAAAAAAAAAGTCGTAATAAAATATTCTACGAGCGAATTGTTACGCTTTAGGAAGTGTTTTTAGTGTATGGGGGTTACTTTATCAATTGTGGTTGTTGATTGGCTCTCAGTAATCTAAAGTCGTAAAGTCATCCTGACCATACCTTATACGATTAAAGATGTTTATACGTCCTGCATATTGGCTGTTCGAGAAATCACAAGTTACTAAAAGCTTTAAATATTTTTAGCGGACACCAATAACTTTAAATCTCTTTTTTTATAGAAAAAATCGCAGAATTTGCAATTATCTTAGAATTAAACGGTTATTCGGGTTGCATGGAAATTGGGTAACGAGATAGCAACCGTTCGTATTTCTGAGTTCGTTATTGTTTTGCGGTACCCCGTGCATCGAGATACCGCTTGAGATGATGTTAATGTTGCTATGGATTAAAAATACTTGTTGTAAAGCTCTTCGGCTACAGCAACAGGGTCTTCTGCAGGAACCTTGGTGATGGTCTTGCCGTGGCTCCACTTCTCTTCCCACTGGAACCATTCCTGTGAGGTGATGGTCTTGCCTTCTTCCAGAGCCTTGAAGAACATTTCCCAACGTGCCAATTGGAAATCGTTGAGCAGACCGCCCCACTGACGACTGGAATAGTCGTGTAAACGGCCTCTCTCTGCACATACTTCTGGACCCCATACTGATATCAACGTACGTGCATTCCATTCCATCCAATCGCGGTCGGCTTCAGTGGTTCCAGGTACTTCATTGCAGATATTTCTTGCCGAGCTGACCCATCGTTCCAACGTAAAGAAATATATCTGAGAGAGCAAGCGGTTGAGGTCTTTGAGCACTCCGAGGAATACGGTGTATTGCTGCTTGAAAGCTACCATGTCTTTCTTGTTGTAACTTGCTGCTATATCCTTGAGGAGATAATAGGTGGAGTCGGTTAGTGTTTGGCGCACCACATCAGCTATGTCGTGCTCGTAATTTGGGTCGCCACTGAGACGGTCTTTTTCCTTGAGCATCTCTGCAGCAGCTGCTCGTACCTTGCGGATGTCGTGATAGATTTGACAAGTACCCCATCCCGATACTCTGCGCACATCAAGCGCAGGACGAGCGCAGATAACGGCCTCCACGTCCTGCGAGGGATTGGGGCAATTGAGCACTGACCTTGCCAAGATTTCCAGTCCTGTCTCCATTGCTTCACTCTTTACGCCATAGCGTGCCTCGGCATACCGCTTAATCCATCCCTTGCCTTCTTCTCGCTTCATCCATGGCAATTCGAAAAGCAGGTCGTAAAGTATGGGGCATGTCTCCAGGCCTTCTGGAGTAGCGCCAATACCCTTCACTCCGTTGGGGTACTTTTCCAATGCATTGTAGTAGTTTTCGAGCAAAGGTTCGAAACGTCCGTGCATGCCGGTCTTTCCTCCGAAGTTGTGCAACATACACCATAGAAAGTCGTGACCCTCATAGCCCTTCTCTTCCCACTTGGACAAACCATCTGAATAGAGGTCGAGAACGATGAAGCCGCCCTTGGGAATTGTATCCAGAGCCTCCTTACGTGGATTCCTGTCCCAACTCTGAATTACCCATGTGGAACCAGGAGAATGCTTTTGCATCTCAGAATATATCGTAGTAAATGCTTCCTTTAGGTTGATGCCATCGGTACGTCCACCTTCGTGGAAGGGGTCCATGCTATAGTACTTGGACTTGCCCATCACCTTCTCCAGGTGCTTATAATATAATTGGGCTATCTCGGCATACCTCTCGTCGGTGGGCAACAAGAAAGAGGGACGACGGAAGCCAGAACACCAATATCCCTGATTTACGGCATTAACACCCATCTTCTCTGGAGCATTGCTTGGTACTACACCGCCAAAGCCAGGCAAAACGGGTTCCATTCCCAGAGAACGCATGCGCTCAAGGATGAACTTACATAGGTTCTCTTGACGCTCATACCACCAATCAGGATTGGGACCTCCCCAACCTTCCAAATTACTCATGAGCCACCATGCCTGGAAACCAGGACCTGCAACGAACTTGTCAATATCCTCTCTGGAATAGCCTATCTCGGTGAGAACATTCTTCCACACCACATCCGTACCAACCAGCGCCAGGGGAATATTGATGCCATGAAGTGCCATCCAGTCTATTTCCTGCTCCCAGCGTTCCTTGGTCCAAAAAGCCATTGAATAGGAATAGGTACAGTAGTTGAGATAATACCTGTAGTCGGCACTACAGATGCGTCTTTCCTTTTCTGTTGGCACAGGAAATGCCACCTTGGACATATCTGCTGTGAGTCTGTTCCACGATAGATTGATATGAGCATAGTGATTAAGATACCATCCTATTCCGGTAGTGAGAGCACTGACAGAACTAGCTTGAATGAAAGGCTTTCCTTTCTTCGAACTTATTTCGAACACGTCCTGACCATTTTCTGCAAGCGACTTGCTTACTCGTGTCTCAATACGTGCCGATGTGCCCTTGCCTCCTATTCTATCAAGAAGTGCCGACACCTGTGATGGAGTGCGTCCATAGGATACGGTTGCTATGGCTAATAGCATTAACAGAAAGAGTTTCTTCATGAGTATGTTTTGAATCGTTATGCCTGTTTAGACTTACAGGAATGATTATGGCTTATTTTTAAGGTTGATTTCGGCATATATATAATCAACACAATGAACTATTTCTTTATGGCAGCTCGTTTTTATACATTGTATATACAGAAAAAAGAGGCACGCCAAGTGAATCTCGGCATGCCAACTTTTTATCTGTGTGATTTCTTGTTGAAATTACAAAGTAATTGCACCTGAAGGACAAGCATCAGCACATGTGCCACACTCTGTGCACTCGTCGGGATTGATAACATACTTCTCGCCCTCAGAGATAGCACCTACTGGACACTCATCAATACATGTGCCACAAGCAACACAATCATCATTAATTACGTAAGCCATAATAGTTGATTTTAAATTATTTTATGAATTAAATTAATACTCTGCAATAGCAAATTGCATTGCAAAGATACTTATTTTTGATGATATCAGCCCGTTTAGCGAAGAAAAAGTTACTCTAAGTCATCAAAATTAGTGAGAAACACAATAAATTTGCACCTGCTTATGTTATTAGATAAATGAAACGAACTTTTACACTCATACTCCTGGCCATGATGGCGTTCTGCTCTTTTGCACAAAAAGAGCAACTGATGAACAAACCCTTTATTGACAATCGTCAATTGCATTGGGGTTTCTTCTTCGGTCTAAACTTTATGGATATGGAGATAAAAAACAATGGTATTGTGGACCCCGCTACAGGCGAGCAATGGTTTAGTGATGTCAGTCGCTATCAACCAGGTTTTAGCGTAGGTGTATTGGGCGCATTAAGAATAAACAAATACATCGAACTTAGAACTACACCCACACTGCACTTCGGACAGAAGTTCATCAAGATGCACGATAATATATCGCAAAGAGATACATCACAGACGATGCGTACCAACTACATCTCAGTGCCCATCTCAGGTAAGTTTGCCGCACCAAGACATAATAATTTCCGACCATACTTTACTCTTGGCCTGGCTCCAACATTCTGCTTGAGCAATCATAACCAAGAGATATACAAGGCCAAAACCTTTGATTGTTATCTGGAAATAGGTATGGGTTGCGATATATACCTTCCTTACTTCAAACTGATACCAGAACTGAAATTCTGCTTCGGCTTGGCAGATATAATCTCTAAAAACAGAGACGATTTGCTGGACAAATCAATAATGAAATTTACCAATAGCGTAGAGAGTAGTTCATCTAATATGATAGTACTTACGCTCTATTTTGAATGATTTAACCAGCAAAAACGCTACTAATATACCTGTAATTACAAGTATTACAGTATTTTCCTTGGCATAAACAAGGTAATATCAATAAAATTCCGTAACTTTGCACCCGCTTTACCATAGGTCGCTGGTGGGGAGAAGTGTGACCCATTATGCCTATGAGTGATGACAAACAACCTATTAATATAGTCATAAAGAAATGGCAGATTTAATTAAGATTGCAGAAGAAGCATTTGCTACTGGCAAGCAGCACCCCGCATTCAAGGCTGGTGACACAATTACCGTAGCATACAAAATTGTCGAAGGCAACAAGGAGCGTATCCAGTTGTATCGCGGTGTAGTTATCAAGATCGCTGGTCACGGCGACAAGAAGCGTTTCACCGTACGTAAGATGTCAGGTACTGTTGGTGTAGAGCGTATCTTCCCCATCGAGTCACCCAGCATCGATAGCATTACCGTAAACAAGGTAGGTAAGGTACGTCGCGCTAAGTTGTACTACCTTCGCAACCTTACAGGTAAGAAGGCACGTATCGCTGAGAAGCGTGTCGCTAACAAGGAAGCTTAATCAACAGCCCCTTTACACAAGAAAACAAGTAGGAGGAAAACGAAATAGTTTTCTTCCTACTTTCTTTTTATTAGACACCACACCTACTCTTGGGATATCTAGCAGAGGGAAACATACATACATTACCTAAAATAAGATATCTCGTACACGTGCCAAAGATATAGCTCTAATGCGTCTGCTCCTAGGCTAAATAAGACTACGCGTTTATGCTTTTAACCATGTGTATTTGGCCACGCTATAAATAGGTACAAACGGAATGAGCAGAGGAGTCTTTCTGATATAACTTTGAAATTCTGGAGACTTTGCATAAACTTCTTGCTGACGCAACTCCAAACGACGAGCACCACTGAACATAACATATATAATACACACATACCCAAGCAGAGCTATTATCCACTGAACAAAGGTACAGCAAGCCCCAAAACAGATAATAGAGCTACCAGTCCACATCAGAATTTCTCCAAAATAATTGGGACAGCGCACAAAACGATACAAACCTGTATCTACAAATCTATGAGCATTAATCCTCTTGGCGGCACTCTTTTGTGCATCTGCCACTACCTCCGTCAATACTCCCAAGGTTGCTATTACTGCACCTGCACACATCCAGCCTTCGCTTACATTTAATCCTGCACACTGATTGCTCAGATAAAAAGTCACAGGACTCATCTGCCCCACATATAGCAGAGCACACGACACCCATATCATCAGCATCACCCAGAATGGCTTCTTTGTAGTGTTGGCTGGTTGGTACAATATCTTCTTATAAGAGGACGACATTCTTTCTCTCAGCCATAAAAACAGACCTAATCTTATACCATAAACGAACATCAGCAAACAAAACAAAACCGATGGCCAGGTCATCACTTCACGAAATATCACCAAAATAGCCATCGAAAGCACTGAAATAGCGAAACCATACCCTATGCTAAAAAAGTATATGAAATATAGCCATCCTAGGGATGAAGCAGCAAGTGACAATGCCAACAATACTAACAGATAAGTCATAGTAGTAAAATTTAATATTAAACTAAATTAGCTCGGAAAACCTGAAGTCGGACGTAAAGTTAGTACTTTTTGTGTCAAGAATGTCATTACGTACCCCTATTTTTCTAAACATCTCCCTAATATATCGCCTAGGAAACATTTTTGTATAGTCTAGAGAGCAAATAAACGCAATCACAAAGGACTAAATCGGATTAAATTAGGTAGATGTAGTAACGATAGATATATTATCTGGTTAATTTTAGTATCTCTGCACTTGACATTCCAATGTTCTGAGCTACATACAGAGGTAAACAAAATCCTGAAGAGAAAAAACGCAAAATATGAACAAGGATTGGAAATATTTGTCTGAGTAGTAATTCAGCGTTCATAAATAGTTTCCAGGATTCTCTTAGAACATAATCTTATATGTCATCTATCAGGCTTTATTGCTTCCTCTTACTTCCTAATCTATCCTCTGGCTCTATATTGTATCCTCATACTTTCTCATGTGTCCTCTTGCATCCTCTTAAATCCTCCACTCTATTACTCTCTCACGCCCCACTGGTAGTAACATGCAAAAAGACCTTGCAAGCATTTCGCTTACAAGGTCTTCTCTCTTCTAAAATCTAAAAAAAACGGCGGCTACCTACTCTCCCACGGGTGTGCAGTACCATCGGCGCGGACGGGCTTAACTTCTCTGTTCGGAATGGGAAGAGGTGGAACCCCGACACTATAACCACCTGAATATGGTGACAATATTGAACTATT
>JAFOCV010000006.1 GCA_017381015.1 Bacteroidaceae bacterium | reverse complement strand
TAAGCTTCACAAGAATCTCGTCTGCTCCAGCCACAACATGGTTGTTGGTGACGATATATCCGTCGTTGGAAATAATAACACCGGAACCTGCTCCTCTTTGGTCGGGTTCCTTGTATTCGCGCTGTTGTGGGGCAACTCCACGGTGACTGAAGAAATCGCCGAAAAATTCTGCAAACGGGTCACGATAGGTTACCTTGTGGGTTTTGCCCATTTTCGTTACCTTGATGTACACAACGGCATTAACACTCTGTTCGGCAGCATAGGTGAGGTCGACATAACCTACTTGAGGAACGACAGTGACGTGAGTCTTGGTCTCGTCGTGTGATGACAAGTCGTTTTTGCCGGATGTTTCAGCATTGCCAGAACATGCAATCAATGTTGAACCAATGATGATGAATAGTGTCTTTTTCATATTCTTGTATGTTTATTGTTGGATATTCGCTTTGACGTGTGTCGGTATTCCATTTGCAAAAGTAGTGAGAAAAGGTATCCGATGTACTTTTCCTTGTCTTATTTTAACCTTTTAGTGATGGTGATTTTGCCATTTTAAGGAATATTCGTAAATTTGCACACAAAGAAACAGTGGTCCGGCTTGTCGCTGGTTATTCTCTTATGGAGGAGAACGAGAGGAAAGTCCGGGCAACACAGGACAATCCGCTACCTAACGGGTAGGAGTCAGTGATGGCTGGTCAGTGCAGAAGAAAATAACCGCCAGCATCTATGCAGGTAAGGGTGAGAAGGTGGGGCAAGAGCCCACCAGGCGTATGGCAACATGCGTGCTGTGCACTCCGGATGTTGAAAGTTCGCGTATACCGGCGATGTCTTCATGACCAGAAGGGCATGAGGATGAGAGGATTGTCCGTCCGAGCTGGAGGGTAGAACGATAGAGACCGGTGGTGACACCGGTAGTGGATAAATGACAAGCGGCGGGGAGAAGTGCTTTATGCATACTGTTCCCGTGCACAGAACCCGGCTTACAGGACCACTGTTCCTTTATTGTGTATAACAGAAGAAAATCCGACAACTCCTTATGACTATAATGGAAAGAATGGAGTCGTGGTGGGCTCTGGACGAAAGAAAATGTAATTGCTTCAAGCGTTGGGCTTTATTGTTGTTCAGACGAATATATATAACCGTAGATCATTTTGTCAACAATAATCTTGGTTCTTATGCCTCGGCTCTTACATACAATACCACACTGGCCGTAGTTCCTGTACTGGCAATTATTTTTGCCATTGCACGCGGATTTGGTTTTGACAGTTTGATAGAGTCGCGCCTTCGTATGGCATTGGAACCGTTCAGTCCAGAAATAACCGTTACGGTGCTTAACTTTGTGGAGAGTTATCTTCAGCACACGAAAAGCGGAGTGTTCTTGGGTGTAGGTATATTGTTGTTGTTCTATACCTTGGTAAATCTTACCATGAACATAGAAACAGCCTTTAATGCAATATGGCAGGTAACAACGAGCAGGAATATATACCGACAGATTGTGGATTACATATCCGTATTCCTGCTACTCCCCATACTGATGATTATAACAAACGGTCTTCATGTGGTAATGCAAACATTGGAGTCCTGGATGGATGTGTATTTTTCTGCAGGTTGGGCTTTACATATTTTGATAGTTCTTTTGCCCTCATTTATAAGCTGTATCGTATTTGTACTTCTATACAAACTAATGCCTAATACGCATGTCAGATGGAGTGCATGCATAGGACCTGGCGTGATAGCAGGTCTCTTGTTCCAGGGATTGCAGTTTTTCTATATACATTATCAGATTAAGCTGTCTGCTTATAATGCAATTTACGGTTCTTTCGCAGCCATTCCTCTGTTGCTGATTTTTCTGCAATTTACATGGTATATTTGTCTTGTCGGATGCCAGTTGAGCTATGCTAATCAGATGGTAAAGGAGTATGCTTTTGAGCGTTCTACGAGAGGAATGAGTCGCAGGTTCCGTGATACATTATCTATATTGTTGGTTTGTCATATAGCCAAGGGATTCGCTCAGGGCAACAGACCCATGAGCCAGCATTTCCTGTCTCATTCCACCCATTTGCCCGAAACTTTAGTTAAGGTTTTGTTGGAAGAACTTGTCGGGGTTGGGATATTGGCTGTAACTTATAATAATTCGGGTACAGAGATGTTGTTTACACCAGCTGTAGATATACATAGATTAACGGTCCGTATGGTAGTTGGAAGATTAGATAGTCGTGGTACAGAAAACTTTTCTCCGGCTTGGTTGTTGTATAATCCAGAATGGAAACGTATTCGGCATTACAGATACTACGATGATGAAGAGGCTCTGATTATGGATCTGTAGATGTGTGATACCATTTCATGGATTAGAATTCATGAACAAACTCTCCATCGAAATCTGTAGCGAAAGTTATTTCATCTGTGCCTGATGCAAAGTTATAGAAGTTTCCGATAAAGTTTGTAGAATAGTTTATTTTCATGGGGACATTACTGAAGCTCTTTGATGAAATAGTGTCACCATCTTTATTATAAGCTACTACATCAATATTGACTCCAG
>JAFOCV010000076.1 GCA_017381015.1 Bacteroidaceae bacterium | reverse complement strand
TCCCTCGCCCTCAAACCAATATTTTATTTGTGGAGAAGGATTTGCAACACGAGGAAGCAGAGGTGCAACTTCCCCCTCCCAAATGCCATCATAGACATCCGAGGTCAACCCCAGTTCATTCTGATTCTCAAACACCTGTGTATATGCAGGCATATTGGACCACACGCGCTGGTTCTCCTTTTCCGTTTTATTGGCATAACAAGAAACAGACAAGGAGACCATTCCCAACAGGAGAAGTATATTTATCTTTTTCATAAACTCGGTCTATTTATGTGTTATCTCAAAAACGATAAAACTTTTGCATTTAATTCATCAATAGCCTCCGGTTTTCGATGACAAAGTCAGCGTTGCTTGTAGAGATCCCCACACCGTCCTTTACCTCGTATTTTGCCATTTTTGTGTGTTAGTGTTTGTTTTTTTTCTAATCCCCCTCTCTGTCGATACCATTCATCCTCTCTCTTCCGAACACCTTATCATTCGCTCCACCTCTGCTATCAGTTGCTCCTTGTTGGGCAGGCAAAGGGTGTATTTCGAGGCAAAGATTTGATTGGAAAGTCCGCCAAGGGCATATTCGGCCGTCAGGCTGTCCTTGTCGGTGCAGAGGATAATGCCGATGGGAGGGTTGTCCCCCTCGTCGTTAACCTCAGTGGCATAGTAGTTCAGGTACATGTTCAATTGCCCTGCTGCCTCCGGGGTGAGTTTGGTTCGCTTCAGTTCTATCAGCACATAGGCTTTCAGTATCTTGTTGTAGAAGACCATATCCACATAGTAGTGGGTGTTGTTCAGTGTCACCCTTTGCTGGGTGCCGACAAACATAAATCCGCGTCCCAACTCCAACAGAAAGTCCTCAATGCCACGAACAAGCATACGCTCCAGGTCGCTTTCCATAATGGGCTTGTTCTCGGGTATGCCGACAAATTCAAACACATAAGGGTCCTTGATGATGTCAGAGGGCTGCGTCATTTCCACACCTTTCGTGGCCAGTTGCATTACTTTCTGCTTGTTGCCCTGTCCGTCGGAGAGTAGCAGACGCTCAAAAAGCGAACTATCTATCTGGCGTTTCAATTCGCGGAACGACCATCGCGCATTGATGCACTCATGTTCGTAGAACGAGCGTTTATCGTCGTCCGAGATGGAGAGCAATTCGCAATAATGGCTCCAGCTTAATTTAACAGACACTGTCTGTTGTTTTTGGTATACAACATAGAATCTCTTCATATACTGAAGATTCGACACCGAAAAACCCTTGCCAAATTCCTTTGTCAGACGCTTTGAGAGGGTCTGTAGCACCTGCTTGCCATATTCGGCACGGTGTGCACTCTTTTGTTCATCTTCAACAATCAGTCGTCCTACATTCCAATATGTAGCGAGCAGAGCGGAGTTGACCTGTGTTGCCACTTGTTTGCGAGCACTTTGTATCAATTCTGCCACCTGAGAATAAAGACCATCCGTTGTATGTAAAACCTTGTCCATATCAATCTCCTTCTTTCGTATTCTGCATACAAAAATACGAATAAGCGAGCGAAATACAAAATTTATTTGAGTATTTCCGAGCGTGAGTATTTTCGCGATTTCTATCGCAATGATACGATTAAGCGAGCGAAAAACCAAGGATTAGGCGCAAAAACGAACTGACGACTGACGACTGACGACATGTGTGGTGTGTTGGGTGAATTGATGAGCCCCTGTTTTATGGTGTCGCGTTTTGTGACACCATCCTTTCACATGTCAGGGTTAGGGTTGAAAACTAACTGAGGAATGAGGAATGAGGAGGGGTGGTGTGAGTACTCAAAATGTGTAATTTGTTGCGTTCAGAGGTCCGAAGTTTTGTTCGTGCGACAATAAAAGTGTATACTTTGTTGCAAAAATTGCGGCGATATATGCGTGAAAACGTCGCATTCATGAAGATATTTATCAAGTTTCACGCAAGATTTGCTTTAATTCTTTCCAGGACTTCGATGTCGGCAGGGAGCCATTGTACCGAGTTTAGATCATTGTGGCTGAGCCATCGGGCAGACTTATGTTCGCGCAGGTCTATCTCCCCATTGGCAATGGAGCACATATAGCAAAGCATCGAGAGGTGAAACTTAGGGTAGTCATACTCCACCGTGCAGAGCAGATTCTCCACCACTATCTCCACACCCAGTTCCTCCATTATCTCGCGCCTCAGCGCCACCTCTGGACCCTCCCCAGGCTCAATCTTTCCCCCAGGGAACTCCCACCATCCCTCATACTCGCCATACCCCCTCTGAGTAGACAAAATCTCCTCTCCCTGATGTATTATAGCAGCTACGACGTTTATTGTTTTCATAGGGTATTGTTATTTAAGGCCTTTAATATTTTCATTTTTCTGGGATAATACTTGTTGGGGTACTTGTTGGGGTAGGGCCATCAAGTAACTCTTTTGCCTTAGCATGAAGATGGCGATTCATCGACTTGTTATTCTCATTCAATCAGTGTCCATTCATATCTAACAATCTACCCAATGCGTTTGTTGTTTCCCTTCAATGGCACCATGCTGAGTGGTTGTTGCATATTTTACAACTACCACTTCTCTGTTCAGTTTACCTTCTTCAAAATATTCTTTATGGGGGGCGAAAGGGTGGAAGGGCTATAAATTTATATTACATTATTCACCCTGTATTTTATTATCTCTTTTCCAGTCAGGAATATTGGTGCGCCTTCTATGTAATTCTTATTGTCTATTCTTTCAAATGACAATAGGGAATTTATATCAATGTTGCCAAGGGTGACCTCTTCGTCGAAGACGTAGCAGAAGTATTTCTTGCTCTTTGGGTCGTACGGATAGAGGGATTTTTTCAACCGCTCGGCGGTCATTACGGCATGGTGGTGCACACGGAAGACCCTGTATCTGTTTTCGTGCTCGTGTCCATATTCATACAATATGGCAAAGGAAACGGCCATATTGTCCAATCTTGCCTTTACCTGTCCACCTCTGCGCTCTGTACCTAATCTTATATTGTATATAAGCGATTCCTTGTCGTTTTTGCCCAGAATCCAGTCAAGGTGTTTCTGGTCTTTGTAGCACCCTACGACAACGTTCTTATCCATGTATTTTTCCAGATGGTGCATTGTCAGGAACTGGTCGTCCTGTATTGCCATTCTGTTGGACAACGGGGCAACAATGGGTAAAAGTTCTCTTGGGTCATCACCGAGGCTACACTTTTCTACATAGAAGGAATCCCTCAGTTGTGCCAATATGGTTTCGTTCTCGTCGTCAAACTCCTTTCCGTTGTCCAGTGCCAGAGAGTAGTACTTCTGGTGCTCTCTGTCCTCGTATGGATTGAAGATTTTGCCCAATAGCTGCTGGAAATGCTCTTCTATGTAGTTTGATGCGCTCAC
>JAFOCV010000075.1 GCA_017381015.1 Bacteroidaceae bacterium | reverse complement strand
TATAACGTCTCCTGGTTAACGGCCTGACGTTTGAATGATTCTCCCTTCTTCCCTCCGTTTTTACAAATGCCATTGATGTCAACGAAAAATCTTTGAAGGCATTAAAATTAAGACCATTTGTCCGAAGGTTACCAAATAATTGGATATTATCGGGCAAATCTGCAAGAGAGGAACTAATCAAGGCAGAGACCACACTTCTTGCCAACCATAGAAGGATGATGTTACAACAAATTCGTAATCAGAATGAAGAAATGCAATCCTTCATAAAGTCGGGCAAAGGGGTATACCTGCCCCCCAAAGTATTCTGTTGGTGGGCAGGCATCTCGTATCTCACCTCGCTATATTCTCTCTGGTGTCTTTTGCAATTGATTCTTCAATGGTTGAAGTGCTAATCGAGTCTTGTCTAATATGGACAAACGTTGAAACCACTGTCGCATTTCGCGACGGTGGCTTTATTCTTTGTCAAGTACCTCCCAATGACCGCTATAGCCACTACCCACATAACGGATATGTGGCATTTTGGCAATATGGCGCTTGATGGTTCTAAGTCCCTTTTTACTCATTTGGGCCAGTTCCTCCGTTGTAATTTGAGGATTCTCTCTGATTTGGTTTTCGATCCATTTATCAAGAATCTCTTCTTGGGTGCCACCTTGAGTGCCATCTTGAGTGCCACCTTGGGTGCCATCTTGAGTGCCACCTTGGGTAACACCTTGAGTAACATCTTGGGTAACATCTTGAGTAACACCCTTTGCAGGTCTCATGAATGTCACCACAACAAAACCGCCATTGATACTCCATGTAGGTGCAGCTACACCTCTCTTTTGGCAAGCCTCCATGATGCGCTTCACACCTGAACCCCAGTTCTCAATATAGGTTGTACTATACAATACATTAGCTATTAGAGGATTATATGGGTATGATATGTGAGGTTGACGGATGTTTTCGGGTGTAATCTGCGGAGGCAATATACCAGGATTCTCGATTTCGATACGGTCATCGTAGATGGCAATACCTATGGTTAGGTTATACCGTTCGTACTGGCGATGACAAAGGGCATTCAAGACCGCCTCACGCAAAGCTTCGGCAGGTACCTCCAGATATTCATCACGGACCAGTCCGACAATCTTTCCGTGCATATTCAAGTGTTTGCGGAAGAAGTTCATCGCCTCGTTGAGCAATACGAAAATGTTCCCTTCCACTCGCTGATTGTCGATAAACTCATTCTTGTCAGTACCTTGGAAACGAGCCAGACGCATTGTGAACTGCGTGTACATGCCAGTATCTTTCGTGAAGAGCGCCGTTGCGGCATTCAGAGGTCTTTCACCTGTGGTCAACTTCCATTTGCCCAACACATCTCCGATAGGTTCAGTAAGAGCCAGTTCGGACAATCTGCCTCTCTCAACACCAAGACGCACAACGCCACGTATCAGTTTCTCGTCCAAAGATGTAATATCCTTGAAATCTGAAGGTTGCCGCTCCCATGCAAACATGTCGGGCTTACTTCTTCGCAACCGCTCTTCGTACATGTCGCGCGGCATCTCCTTCGTCGTACTCTCCACCTTGTAGTAAGGACAACCATGATAAGTATAAGGCACCATTCCCCACGCCCATCCGTCAAAGTGCATAGCAATCACCTTATGGTCTGGCCGATCAGGAACATCGACATACTCTACTCGCACATCAACCTGAGGCTCCATATAACTCAGAGCCTGAGCAATCTCCCGTTGGGTGTTGTCCGTAACTTGCTGTCCAAGAATCTTCAGCGATGTTGGAGCAATACCAAAGACAAGCCAACCTCCTTCGGTATTCAAAAAAGCACAAGCGGCATGCATACCATCCTTCAGCTCACCCGTGGTTTTCTTCAACTCCAACTGACGATGTTCATCAGTCTGTATCAGTACTTTTAGTTCATCTATTGTAAGTGCCATATACTTATAACTTCTTTGTTCTTTGTCCTATTATCCTACCTGCCATTATACATCGACATCAAATTATTAATTATCCAATATTCGAATATGTGACATTTCCTTTGCTTGGAAGTATTGTGGCTAATTACTTTTCGGCCTCTTTCTTGTCAGATGGGAGGGATTCGGAAACACTATTGTTTGCTTCAGTTAATTTAGCCGTTATCATTTGTGTCATAAAATTCTGCGCCTTGACATTCTGATAAGCTTCAAAACTCCAGCACAAATACTCATCCCACAAGCCCAAATCTATATCATTCAGCAATGAATCAATTTTCTCTTTGTTGGGATACCCGTTTGCATCAAAAAAGTAATTGTCATTAACTTGCTCTCGGAACGCTTGAATAATCTTGTATTCGCCAAAAGAGAATTTTTCGACCCAATTCTGTTGTGTTGTCATTTGCATCTGCTGCAAATTAACAGTGCTTTTTAAAAGTACTTCATTTACATATTTGCGTGCAGCATTCCTTTTTGCTAAAATTCTGAAATTTGCAGTAAAATAAGATTCCACATCCGTGTAGAACAGATTGTCACAACTTCCTTGTTTTACCTGGGCTATCATTCCTTTAATTTCGTCTTTGTCAATAGCCCTATCAAGGAAGTGTATATTCTTGATATCAAAGACTTCGTTGGTGGCAATGCCCATGGGGACGCCCAGTTGGTGCAATGCTACCATTACTGCCCTCTTTTCTGAAAAACGTGTATTTAGGTACATAACCATATACCTGTTGACAATAACTATCAAGTTTCATTACACGACGTATTTCAGAACCAAGAATAGTATATACACCATTTTCATCAGCATAAGCATAATCTACCCCTAATTTTGTTACATCAGGTTTGCCGTTAACTGTTGT
>JAFOCV010000074.1 GCA_017381015.1 Bacteroidaceae bacterium | reverse complement strand
TGGCCGACTTCATGTACGAGAACATGATGCTTGAGATGAATGTAATACATGCTGCATGGCAGAATGGTTGCAAGAAGTTGGAATTTCTGGGTTCATCATGTATATATCCTCGTATGGCACCTCAGCCAATGCCCGAATCTTGCTTACTTACCAGCGAATTGGAACAAACCAATGAGGCATACGCTCTTGCCAAGATTAGTGGTTTGAAGTATTGCGAATATCTGAATCGTCAGTATGGAACAGACTTTATATCGCTTATGCCAACTAATCTTTATGGTCCCAACGACAATTATCATCCTACTCACTCTCACGTTTTGCCTGCACTTATCCGTCGTTTCCACGAGGCTAAGGAGCAAGGTTTACAAGAGGTGACATGCTGGGGGGATGGTTCTCCCTTGCGCGAATTCTTGTACGTAGATGATTTGGCTAATTTGTGCGTCTTCTTGATGAACAATTATAGTGGCAATGAAACCGTCAACGCTGGTACTGGCAAGGAATTGTCCATCAAGTCACTTACTGAAATCGTTGCGCGTGTTGTTGGCTATGAGGGACGTATTCTTTGGGATACAACAAAGCCCAATGGCACCCCCCGCAAATTGCTTGATGTGAGCAAGGCCAAGGCTCTCGGATGGACATATCGTACCGAGTTGGAAGACGGTATCCGTATGAGTTATGAGGATTTCTTAAGCAATCCTATGAGGGCAGAGCGATAGAGCTATTCTCACACACTCTCTTTACCCCCTCGCTATTTTCTATTGTTTAACTACTAAACCAATAAGATATGATGAAGAAACTATTGTCACTTCCACCAAATCTGGTAGAATGCTTTCATGACGTGGCAGGTGTTGCTCGTGAGGAATATTTCTGTACTTCCGACCCCATAGGTGCTCGTTTGGGTAGCGGTGGTGGTACCAATTGGTTGATGGAGGCGTGCCATCAGGATGAGGCTCCAGAGGTTAGTTTTGAGGAATGGTTGTCGCGTGAGAAGCGCATCCTTCTTCATGCCGGAGGTCAGAGCCGTCGTCTGCCCGGGTATGCTCCCAGTGGCAAGGTACTTACTCCGATACCCGTATTCCGTTGGGAAAGAGGTCAGCGTATAGGTCAGAACCTATTGCAATTACAGTTGCCTCTCTACCAGCGTATCATGAATGCTGCGCCCCAGGGTTTACGCACCTTGATAGCATCTGGCGATGTATATATCCGTGCTGGCAAGTTGCAACAGATACCCGATGCCGATGTCGTTTGCTATGGCCTTTGGGTAGACCCCTCTTTGGCTAAGAATCATGGTGTATTCCTCTCTAAGCGCGAAACTCCTGAGGTTCTGGATTTCGTATTGCAGAAACCTTCGGTGGAAAAGCTTGGCGAGCTGATGCACTCACACCTATTCTTGATGGATATTGGTATTTGGCTGCTTTCTGACAAGGCCGTTAATCTGCTGATGATGAAGAGCACCGGTGAGAATGGCAATATCTTGAATTATGACCTTTATAGCGACTTCGGTCAGGCTCTTGGTGAGCATCCCACTCTTGCAGATGAGGAATTGAACCAACTGAGTGTGGCTGTGCTTCCTCTTCAGGATGGTGAGTTCTATCACTACGGTACTTCGCGCGAGATGATTAGCTCTACGATGGCCATTCAAAACCTTGTTTACGACCAGCGTGCCATCATGCACCTTGGTGTCAAGGCTCATCCAAGTATCTTTACTCAGAATTGTCATCACGATATCACCTTCTTGCCCTCTAATCAGAACACATGGATAGAGAATGCCTGGATAGGTTCAACATGGACATTGACCCACGAGAATATCATTACTGGTGTGCCACGCAATGAATGGACGGTGACACTTCGTCCAGGTATCTGTATTGATGTGGTGCCATTGGGTGAAAGCCAATGGGTATTGCGTCCCTATGGATTCAATGATGCCATGCGTGGTGACCTTCGCGATGCTTCCACAGAGTATCTTGGTCGTCCCGTGACTGAGTGGTTGGCAGAGCGTGGCCTAAATGCTGATGAAATTGATGGCAACACCGACTTGCAGAATAGTCGTATCTTCCCCGTATGCAATACTATGGAAGAGATGGAGCGTCTCTTGCATTGGATGATAGACGAACCCAAGAGCGAGGATGCCAATGCATGGCGTGCTGCTCAGCGCTTGTCGGCTAATGAGATAAGCGACCAGGCCAACTTGCGCAGATTGCAGCAGCAACGACTAGCTTTCCGCAAGGAGAATCTTACAGCCTTGGCCCTCAACCATAGATGCAGTATTTTCTATCAAACCAATCTGGACGACCTTGCACACGAGTTTCACAATCTGGAAGTACCCGTGCCCGAGGCATTGCCCGAGAGCGAACCTTTGCTCAAGCGCATCAATGACCATATGTTCCGTTCTCGCCTTTTGGAAATGAATGGTAAGGATGGTTCTGCAGAAGGTGCCCGTGCATTCTCGCTTTTGGCAGAAGGTTTGACCGAAGATGTCATAGCACACAAGCAGATGCCTCATCTCGATGTGTATAGCGACCAGATTGTATGGGGACGTAGCCCCGTGCGTATTGACTTGGCTGGTGGTTGGACGGATACTCCTCCGTATTGCCTTACCTCTGGTGGTAGTGTAGTGAATATGGCTATCGAATTGAATGGTCAGCCTCCCTTGCAAACCTATGTCAAGCCCTCTTTGGAGAAGCATATCGTCTTGCGTAGTATCGACCTCGGTGCTATCGAGATAGTGAGCACTTACGAGGAGTTGGCAGACTTTGCCAAGGTTGGTTCTCCCTTCTCTATTCCCAAGGCTGCTCTCGCTTTGGCTGGCTTCTTGCCTCAGTTCTGTCAGAAGAAGTATGGCAGTTTGCAAGAGCAGTTGAACGACTTCGGTTGCGGTATTGAGGTGACATTGCTCAGCGCTATTCCTGCGGGCAGTGGTTTAGGTACCAGTTCCATCCTTGCTGCTACTGTATTGGGTGCGGTGAGCGATTTTTGTGGTCTTGCATGGAACAAGAACGAAATATGCAATCGTACATTGGTGCTGGAGCAGTTGCTCACCACTGGTGGTGGATGGCAAGACCAATACGGTGGTGTGTTGCATGGAGTTAAGTTGCTCACCACACAAACTGGTTTTGAGCAGACACCCGAAATCAGTTGGCTAAGCAACAACCTCTTCACCGATGCTCAGTATCAGGCATGCCACTTGTTGTACTACACAGGTATCACCCGCACGGCCAAGAAGATTCTTGCAGAGATAGTACGCGGTATGTTCCTCTATGATACCGACCGCTTGGCTCTTCTGGGCGAGATGAAGGAGCATGCACATGATATGGCACAGGCTATCATGCGTGGCAACTTTGACCAACTGGGTGCACTTGTGGGTAAAACATGGATGCAGAATCAGTTGTTGGACAGTGGAACCAATCCTGCACAGGTACAAGCCATCGTGGAGAAGGTACAGGATTTGTGTCTAGGTCTGAAACTACCCGGTGCCGGCGGTGGTGGCTTCCTCTATATGGTTGCCAAGGACCCCATTGCTGCGTTGCGTATTCGTGACATTCTTAATCGTGAGCGCCCCAACGAGCGTGCACGCTTCGTAGAAATGTCTATGTCAAATACCGGTTTGCAGGTTTCTAGAAGTTAATCATAAAATAATACCTATAGCGTAATGCAATACACGGATTTCTTGCGAAATTTTAGTATTGTGTTACGCTATACTAAAATTTCGGGCCAATATTTTAGTATTATGTAGCATGATACTAAAATTTCAACTTTATTTTTTAGTATTCTGTTACACGGTACTAAAATTCTGATTTCATTTTTTAGTATTCTGTAGCACGATACTAAAATTTTGCCTCGATTTTTTAGTATTGTGTTACGCTACACTAAAATTTCGCCTCGTAATTGCTCCTCGCAGACACGTTTTAACCAATTTAATGCTTAAATCCATTCTCCGGCATACTTAGGTGCCTTATTCTATAGTATAAATAATGTAATCAGCACATGAAGAAAATATTTCTTACCATAATAGCCTTGCTCCTGGTGGCACTCTATGTCAGTTATATGCCTGCTACTAATGCTGAGGCAGAACAGTTCTCTTCTGTAGAATCGGACGCTACAGAAAATCTTTCAGCAAATGCAGATGAAGAATCGACTCCATCCATTAAGACTGAGGCGCTAGAGATTCCCGTGGCAAACAGTCCTCTGAAGGAGAAGGTGCTCAAGCGCATGGGCTATACCGTTTCGTTTAACATGGAGATGAACATTCCCAATTGGGTGGCATGGAGATTGGATACGGAAAAACTCATTGAGCGTGAAAGTCGTAATGACAAGTTCTTGCCCGACCCCGATATAGATCAATCTCTGGCTATTACTACTGATGAATATAAACATTCGGGGTGGGATAGAGGACATATGTGTCCTGCTGCCGACAATAAGTACCATTGGCGTGCCATGGACCAGAGTTTCTATATGACCAACGTGTGTCCGCAGAATCATAATCTCAATCGCGGTGATTGGAAAGAACTGGAGGATGCTTGTCGCAAGTGGGCTGAGCACGAACCTGTATATATTGTCTGTGGCCCCATCCTCTATAAACAACCCAGGTATGGCTACATCGGTAAGAATCACTCTATTCGTATTCCGGACGCTTTCTTCAAGGTTGTTCTCACGGGTTTGGCCACACAGAGTCCTCGTGCTATTGGTTTTATCTATAAGAACGAAAGTGGCAACAACAAGAAATCCAAGTATGTAAACTCTATCGACGAGGTTGAGCGCATTACCAACTTAGATTTCTTCTCATCTCTGCCTGATGACGTAGAGCAGCGCATCGAATCTACCTATTCCCTCTCTGATTGGGATATAGAGTAGTCTGTAGAGTGGATGAGTGAATTAGTGATTTAGTGAGTTAGTTAGTTGGACACAAAGCCAACCCTCTAAAAACAAAAGCGTCAGCCTACCCTTTATGGTAAGCTGGCGCTTTTTCTATATTCTGTCGTTTTCTCCCTGTCTTTAGAAAAGACGGAGAGCGAGGACTTTCTTCGATTATTCTGCACCACCGCCAAGAGCCAGATAAAGCTCGATGGTATAGCTGATGATATCCATGCGATTGCTAATCTGGTTCATCTGAGCCTGGATCAGATTGTTGTGAGCAGTAATAACGTTCAAGTAGTTGGCATTGCTACCAGCAAACAACTTGCGAGTTGCCTCGTATGCTGTATCAAGAGCCTTCACCTGATTCTCTAGGAATACCTGGTCTTCTTCGGTGGCCTTAATCATCTTCATGGCAATGTTTACCTCGTTGCCAGCAGATACCACAGCACTGGTAAAGTTGTTGGCTGCTATTTCCATCTGAGCCTTGCTCACCTTCAATGTAGCACTGAGAATACCATTCTGGAAGATGGGTTGTGCCAGACCAGCCACTGCCTGACCGATGATAGCACCTGGATTGATGGCTGCAGTAGTACCATTACTGAATACGCCTGTTGCGCTCAATGTGAGGGCAGGGTAGAATGAAGACTTAGCCTGAGCTACATCATAGAATGAGCTAGCCAAAGCCATCTCTGCCATGCGCACATCGGGACGGCGTGACAAGATACTGATGGGAGCACCAGTTGCGATGATTTTGGGCGATACGAAACTGTTGAGTGAAGAACGCTTAATCTTCTGTGCAGGTTCGTTCAAAAGTGTTGACAATTGATTCTCCAGAATGCTGATGTTGTCCTCAACGGTGCTGATGCTCTGCAGGATGCTCCAGTATGTTGCCTCTACGCTAGATACCGCAGCAATGTTAGCCTGACCAGCTTCCATCAATAGCTTCTGCATCTTCAGGTATTCTGCCCAGTTGGCCTTGGTTTGCTTGAGAAGGATTAACTGTTCGTCCAACTGAAGCAAGGTGTAGTAAAGGCTGGCAGTGTTAGACACCAACGAAGCCTGTACTGCCTGCTTGGCAGCGCGTGCCTGCTCCAGGCTCATCTGTGTGCTCTTCTTAGCATTGCGCAACTGTAGTAGGTTGACCTGCTGCCATCCTACGGTAAGACCAACGCTGTAGGGCTTGCTGCTTGGCTGGTCTGAGTAGTTGCTACGATTGTAGGGGTCCCACATCTTGCTGATTGTACCATTAGCAGTAAGTGCTACGCTGGGAGCAAATGCCCATTTTGCAGCCTTCAGAGCATAGTTGACCTGTTGTACAGCCAGGTCGGCATTCTTGATATTTGTGTTCTGTGCAAGAACTCGTTCTATAAGACTCTGTAGGGTGGGGTCGGTAAAGAACTCGCGCCATTGCAAGTCGCCCAAACCTAGTGAGTCACCGCTGAGAGCATCGCCGTAAAGAGTTTCGATATCTATGGGCTGAGCTACTTCTTCGCGGTCATAGTTCTTCATCACTCCGCAGCCTGTCAATGACAAGGCTGCTAGTGATAGGATTATGATGTTTTTCTTCATCTTACTTATTATATTCTATATTGTATGTAAAATGCTTTTAGCTCTCTGGATTAGTGATTCTTGCTCTCACGCTCCTCGCGCTCCTTGCGGATGCGGTCGCGCTCCATCAATACCTGAGCATCGGGCTCTTCAATCATTGCGGGACGAACCTTCTCCTGTACCCACTCAAAGAAGATGAAGAATACGGGTACGGTGAGCAGAATAGCCAAGGTACCAACAACCATACCGCCGATTACAGCGATACCGATAGTACGGTTACCATTAGCACCGGCACCGGTCATAATAACCAAAGGTATCATACCGATAATCATGGTAAGTACGGTCATCAGAATGGGACGCAGACGAGCCTCAGCTGCAGCGTATGCTGCCTCAACAATGCCCAGACCCTTACGACGGCGCTCCAAAGCATACTCAGTGATAAGGATAGCAGTCTTTGCCAGCAGACCGATAAGCATAATTACGGCAGTCTGCATGTAGATATTGTTGTCAATCTTGCCCAGGAAGATGAAGGGAAGTGCAGCATAGCACTGGTTCCATACCCATGCAAAACCATAAGCGCCCATAAGACCAGCAGGTACTGACAGCAATACAGCCCAAGGAATTAAGAAGCTCTCGTAAAGCATGCTCAGAATCAAGAATATCAATACGCAGCAGACAGCATAGATGAGATATGATGCCATACTGCCCATCTGCTGGTACTCCTCGCGGCTCATGCCACCATATTCGTATGCATAGCCAGATGGGAATATCTTTTCAAACTCTTCCTTCACGGCAACCATCACGTCAGTGCTTGCATAACCTGCATTGGCAGTAATGTTACACATAATAGAACTGAACAGATTGAAACGGGTGTCAATCTCGGGACCTAATACGTGGGTGAGCTTGATGAACTGAGACAGAGGAGCCATTTCGCCACCTACACGTACAAACATATTGCCAAGGTCTTCGGGTGTGAGACGTGCCTTCTCATTTGCAGCCATCATTACGCGATATACTTTACCAAACTGGTTCATGTTGCTCACATATGCACCACCGCAGTATGTACCCAAGGCGCTGAGCACATCAGCAGGAGATACACCGGCACGCTTGCACTGTGCGGCATCAACCTCTACCTGTACCTGGGGGAAGTTGCGGGCATATGATGTCATAGCACGTGCCACTTCGGGACGCTTGCCCATTGCTTCCAGGAACTTGTTGGTGTACTCAAGGAAAAGTTCCTTGTCACCACCAGTCTTGTCCTGAAGGTTCAACTCGATAGAACCAGTACCGTAACCAGGAATCATACCGGGCTCAAATGCAAAGCACTGTGCTTCAGGAATCTCGGTCATCATGCGCAGGTTCAACTTGGCATTGGCAACCATGGTACTGGTTGAAAGGAAGTTGTCTATGGGATGAAGTCTACCATAGTTACGCTCGCTCCAGTGCTTCAGACGTACAATAGCCATACCATAGGATACACCCTGACCAGCCATGAAACTATAACCGTTTACGCGGATGTAGTCCTTGACCTCGGGGGTCTCTTGCAGAATCTTCTCCACCTTATCCATGGTCTTGGTAGCAGTACCAAGGTTGGTACCTGGAGGTGTGTTCATTACCAACATTACTGTACCCTGGTCCTCAGCAGGCACAAGACCTACAGACAGATTGCTGGCGAAGAATGCCATACCAGCAAAGGCAATGATGATGCTGGTGGGAGCAATCCAACGATTCTTGGCGCGGATAAGTGCAGCAAGAATGTTGCTATACTTGCGCAACATAGCGTTGTAGGATGCTTCGTATGCCTGACGGGTATAGTAGTTGATTGAACCCAAAACACCTTTGCGACGCTCGCCAGATGCAGGCTTCATGAGCATAGCACAGAGTGCAGGACAAAGAACCAAGGCGCTTACACAGCTGAGACCTACTGATGTTGCCAGTGTAACACCAAACTGTGTGTAGAACATACCAGATGTACCGGGCATGAATGTTACGGGGATGAACACTGCCATGAACACGAACGTACATGAGATAACCGCCATTGTTACATCTGCCATCGCATCGCGAGTAGCTTCGTAGGGACTCTTGTATCCGGCATCAAACTTGGCTTGTACCGCTTCCACTACCACAATGGCATCGTCCACCACAGTACCGATGGCCAGCACGAGGGCAAACAATGTAAGCAGGTTCAGTGAGAATCCCGCTATTGCCAGACATGCAAATGTACCTACCAATGAAACTATGATAGAAATAGCAGGGATAAGCGTTGCACGGAAGTCCTGAAGGAAGAAATATACCACCAGGATTACTAGGAAGATAGCGATGATAAGGGTTTCCTCAACGTTGTAGATAGATGCGTTCAAGAAGTCGTTTGACGACATTACGTTGACAAACTCCAGACCTGCGGGCAGATTTTCGCTCAATTCAGCCAACTTGGCATCAATAGCATCGTTGGCTTCCTTTGAGTTGGTGCCAGCCATCTGGAATATCATGAATGTAGTAGAGGGGTTGCCGTTACATGTGCCATAGAAGGCATAGCTGTTAGAACCAAGTTCCACATCAGCCACATCACCCAAATGAAGAATGCTTCCATCAGGCAAAGCCTTGAGAACGATGTTTTCAAACTCTTCTACTGACTTAAGACGTCCAGTGTATTTCAGTGTGTACTGATATACATTTTCAATACCATTTCCACGGTTGGCAGTCATGGGCTTTTCACCTAGCTGACCAGCAGGAGATTCAAGGTTTTGTTCTGCCAGCGCATAGGTAATGTCGGTGGGAACCAGCTTGTGCTGGGCCATCAGCTCGGGCTTCAACCATATACGAAGTGAATACTGGCCACCCATTGCCATAACGTCACCTACACCCTTGATACGCTTGATTTCGGGGATGACATTGATGTCAAGATAGTTTGAAATGAAGTCTTGGTCGTATTCTCCATTTGTACATGTCAAGGCATTACCTTGCAGGAATGATGTTTGGCGCTTCTGTGTGGTGACACCAATCTTGGTTACTTCCTGAGGCAATAGACCCTGGGCTTTTGATACACGGTTCTGTACGTTCACGGCAGCCATGTCGGGGTCGGTACCCTGCTTGAAATATACGGTTATGCTTGCAGAACCAGAGTTGGTTGATGTAGAGGTCATGTACATCATGTTTTCTACACCATTGATGCTTTCTTCCAAGGGCTGGATTACGGCATTGGTAACGGCATCTGCATTGGCACCTGTATAATATGCACTAACGGAAATGGTTGGGGGGGCAATATCAGGGAACTGCTCCATGGGCAGTGTGAAGAAGCTGATGGCACCCACTATCAGAATCATGATGGAGATAGACATCGCCATCACGGGTCTTTTAATGAATATATTTCCTTTCATTGTGATTATTCTCGTTTAATTGTTCGATAGTTATTCTTCCAACTTTGGAATATACTACTTAACCTTTTGACCTTCCTTAACCATACCGGCGCCCTCGGCAACGATTTCTTCGCCACCAACCAAGCCTTCGGTAACGATAAACTGGTTACCTGCCTTGTGCTCCTCTACGCTAATGACCTTGCCGTGTGCAATGCTGTCGCTACCTACGATGAACACACGGAAACGGTCCTGAGTCTGTACTGCTGCTGTTGCGGGAATAACCAATACCTGCTCGTGAAGAGTGGGGATGATTACATTACCGGTGCTACCGCTATGAAGTACGCCATTCTCATTGTCAAATACGGCACGAAGCTGAACGCTGCCAGTGTTGGTGTTAACCACACCGCTCACGCTCTCTACGCGACCCTTCTTCTCGTATGTAGAACCATCCACTAGTGTTAGGGTTACCTCGGGCATATTCTTAATAGCCTCGTTGATAGAACCATTCTTGCGAACAATTGACAAAAGGTCGCGCTCAGAGATGCTGAAGTAAACCCACATCTGAGCATTGTCGCTCACGGTGGTCAAGGGCTGAGGCAACTGTGCGCTAACCAATGCACCCTGGCGATAGGGAAGAGTACCTACTACACCATTGGTGGGAGATGTTACTACAGTGTATGACAAGCTGTTTTTTGCATTTGTAACCTGTGCCTCTGCCTGTGCCACCTGTGCTCTGGCTGTCATAAGGGTATTGTATGAAGTCTGCAAATCGAAATCAGAGATTACGTTCTCTGCAAACAACTTCTTCTTGCTCTCGTAATTCATTGATGCAGTTGACTCACTAGCCTGTGCTGCCTTCAAAGCTGCAAGGGCTGTGTTCAACGCTGCTTGATATGGAACCTGGTCAATTACAAACAATGTCTGTCCTTGACGTACTGTCTGACCTTCTGTTACGCAAATCTGCTTAAGTGTACCACCTACCTGAGGATAGATGTCTACATCCTGACGACCGCGAATAGTAGCACTGTACTTGGTTTCCAATGTTACATCCTGACGGCCAACCTTAGTAGTCTTAAAGGTTGCTGAAGGCACTTGCTGCTGTTTCTTACCACCGCAAGAAGCCAACACGGCCGAAGCTGCAATAGCTAGGGCAAAAACAATCTTTCCGTTTACTTTCATTGTTTCTTCTTTAGTTAATGTTTGAATTATGATTTATTTATTAAATTCTCTTTTGATTCTAATATGCCGCTGGTATACTCTTTACTAAATATTTACATTTCTTATGTGCCATCGGTATATTTTAAATCGCGTACAAATTTACCGCTTTTTATCTTAACACGAAAAAAAATAGGCAAAAGAGAACACCCTTTTGCCTAAATTTAAACATCGGTTAATTACTTAACCCTAGGTAACATTACGTTGGAGTTATGATTTAACGTATTTCTATTTCTTCTTTCAAATCTATTTCTTGTCCGTTGGTATCGTAAAATTCGTATTGTAGCATACCAAGTTTTTGACTAGGAATAATTTTTACACCGAGACCATATTTCCAGTGCCATTTCATTTTCAAACTGCACATTCCCTGGCATATGTAAGCATAGACATAGGGGTGTACGTGCATGGTAAAGTTCTTAATGCCAATGGTGTTTTGTAGCATCTGTATTTTGCCTTCCAATACTTTTGTAAAGAGCAGGCTACTTTTGATGCTTCCCGTACCATGGCATGTGGGACAAACCTCTTCTACTTTGACTTCAGTAGCAGGGCGTACTCGTTGTCTCGTTATCTGCATCAGACCGAATTTGCTGAGCGGAAGTATGTTGTGTCTTGTACGATCTTTCTTCATGTTTTCCACCATGCGTTCGTACAAAACTTGTTTTGATTCCGCTTGCTTCATGTCGATGAAGTCTACGATGATGATGCCACCCATGTCTCTTAGGCGTAGCTGACGAGCTATCTCGTCGGCAGCTCCTAGGTTTACCTCCAGTGCATTGGCTTCTTGCGAGTCTTCTTTCTTTGTCCTATTTCCGCTGTTTACATCGATTACATGCAAGGCTTCGGTGTGCTCTATTATCAGATATGCACCGCCCTTGTATGTTACTGTTGTACCAAAACCAGATTTTATCTGTCTGGTGATGTCAAAGTTGTCGAAAATAGGTAGGCTACCGCGATACATCTTTACGCAATCAATTCTTTCGGGAGCAATTAGGCTCACATAGTCTTTGATTTCGTGGAAGACGTTTTCGTTGTTTACGTAGATGCCTTCATACGATGGGTTGAACAGGTCGCGTAGCATACCCACGGCACGGCTGCTTTCTTCGTAAACGAGTGCTGGCGTACTTTTTGCTTTTTGGGCACGAGTTTGGGTGTCTATCCATCTCTGGGTTAGTATCTTCATCTCGTTGTCCAGCTCGCTTGCCTTCTTGCCTTCGGCTACGGTGCGAACGATTACGCCACAATTCTTGGGCTTGATACTTTCTATTACTTGCTTCAATCTGGCACGTTCTGTGCTATTCTTGATTTTGGCAGAGACGTTTACTTTTTCTTGGAAAGGTATCAGTACCAGGAATCGTCCGGCAAAGGATAGCTCGCAGCTAAGTCTTGGTCCCTTTGTAGAGATGGGTTCCTTGATTACCTGTACGAGCAATTCTTGCCCTTGTTGTAAGTAATGCTGTATTGCACCATCTTTGGGGCATACTGGCATTTCTTTGTTGTCGGGTGATGGTAGGTTTTTGCGGTCGTTGACTAGTCGCTTGATGTACTTGGAGTAAGCATTGAACTGAGGTCCAAGGTCCAGGTAGTGTAGAAATGCGTCTTTATCATAACCAACGTTTATAAAGCACGAGTTCAGTCCAGGCATCAGTTTTTTTACCTTTGCCAGGTAGATGTTGCCCACCTGGAAGCTAGCCTCCTGGCTTTCCTCCTGGTATTCCATTAATCGCTTGTCTTCAGTCAGAGCGATGGAAATTTTCTTGGGTTGTACGTCAATATATAGTTCGCTGGTCATAATCTAGGTTGAATAAAAAATCCGGTGCCTGCACCTTTATATATATAATAATATAATGGCCGCTCGGCTACCGGATGTTTTTCGTTGCGTATGTCAACGCAGTCAGACGTCAAGCGCTTACTTGCTCTTATGTCTGTTCTTGCGTAGTCTCTTCTTACGCTTGTGAGTAGCCATCTTGTGGCGCTTGTGCTTCTTTCCGTTTGGCATAACTTTTACAAATATTTGTTGTTAATGTATTATTTCGGTGTGCAAAGGTAATGAATTTTATTAAAACAAAAGAATGATTGTCTGTATTTTTGTGAAAAAAAGTTTAAAATCCGTTGTCTGCGATGGTCATTAAGGCTATATCGTATTTCAAAGGGTCGGTTTTATCCCATGAACGAAAAATGTTGGTCAATTCCGTGCATGCCTTCCAGTCTGCTTGTTTTCTGGATATGATAGACGCGGTCAGTTTGCACACGTGTACGTCCATTACGGCGTATAGTTGCGAGGCCTTCTTGTTGCTCCAAAGTCCCAGGTCGGGCTCCCCAGTTCTTACCATCCATCTTAGATACATGCATATTCTTTTGCAGGCCGAAACTCCGGCTTTACCTAATCTGGCAGGTGCTAACCATTCACACAATATGGCAATGATTTCCTCTATGCTGTTGTGCTCAAACATCTTTTCCAGTGTTAGGTCTTCGATATATACTTCTCTTTCCGTGATGTATTCCGTGAGTGCCAGATGTATGCGTTGACATACTTCTATGAACTTCTCTCTGTTCAGTGTGCGGTATACGCAACCATTCTTGGCCTCTTTGTAACTTTCCAGATATTTCTTTTCAAAAATGAAACTGGCTGGTTCCCACTCCATCTCTTCGCCCAGCATCTTTCTTGCTGCTGTTTTGATAGCCTTGCGATTGCCCCAGGTAATCATGGCCACAAAGAGTGCCCCCAATTCTATATCCAATTGTTTGCTAGTATGTTGCTTTAGCTCATATACTATGCCACAAGGGTCTACTGCCAGGAATTTTTCCTTGCAGAAGTGCTTCTTGCAGGCATTCTCTAGAGCCTCTTTTGTGATTATTTTTTGTTTATCGTCCATAATATGGCTACAAAGATATGAAAAGGAATTGATATTATCGTGCATAAATTACATTTCTGATTTTGCAGATATCAAATTCTTGCCTGTTTCGGAATAAATCCTTATCTTTGCGCCCAAATAATTAATAGTATAAAGTAGTTCCCTGTTCTACCTAAAATACTTTTCTGATATATATATGAATAAGGTAATGCTCATAGGCAATGTTGGCGTAGAGCCTGAAATTCGTTATGTGGATGCTGGAGTGGCAGTAGCTAGTGTTCGTTTGGCCACTACCGAGCGAGGCTATCGTCTTCCTAATGGCACCGAGGTACCAGACCGAACCGAGTGGCACAACGTAGTCCTATGGCGTCAGTTGGCAGAAACCGTAGAGAAGTACGTTCACAAGGGTGACAAGCTCTATATAGAAGGCAAGATACACACACGTTCTTATGACGACCGCTCTGGGCAGAAGAGATACGTGGTAGAGATATGGGCAGAAGCCATGGAAATGCTATCTCCTCGTCGTACAGAGAATACCGAGTCGGCTCCCTCTGTGTAGATATATACTAGTTTAATTAGTTTTATACACAATTAGAAATTATTTGATTATCAGACGGAACTCCCGTCAGCATATTGAATGTTGTCCCTCATTGATTTAAACCTGGCATTCCAGATTACCACCACCACTCCCTCCACTTGGGCGTGGGTTACACTAGCGTCCAGTATTTTGTTGCTCTTATGCAGTGCTCTCGCTTCAGCTAGCGAGATAGCTTTCTTTAGTCTTACACCTCATCAGTTGGCAGAAGTTGCAGAGGAACGTCGCACCTCTGATTCTCTTATTATGCAACTACGCGAACGTGGTGACCGTCTTTTGGCTACCATTTTGATATTGAACAATTTGGTCAACGTGGGAGTTATCATGTTGCTCAACTTCTTCTTTATGAACTGGTTGCACTTCGGGCCAGGTAGCGAGTGGCTGGAGTTCCTCTTGCTCACGGTGTTGCTCACCTTTCTTCTCCTTCTCTTTGGAGAGATTATGCCCAAGATATACAGTGCGCATCATAGCCTTTCGTTTTGCCGTTTCACGGCCCCCATCTTTATAGTGGTGGAAAAGGTGTTCTATCCAATATCTTCAATCTTGATGCTAAGCAAAGCCTTTACAGATAGGATAGTGTCATTCGAAACAGAATCGCTCACCGTAGATGATTTGGAAAAGGCAATGGAACTGACCGACAAGCGTGAGATTGCACAGGAAAGTCAGATGCTACAGGGTATTATACGTTTCGGTGGTGAGATGGCCAGAGAGGTGATGACTCCTCGTGTGGATATGGTAGACCTTGATATCAAGACTCCTTTCCCGCAGGTGATACAGTGTATCGTAGAGAATAACTATAGCCGTATCCCTGTTTACCAAGGTACCGCAGACAACATTCAGGGTGTGCTTTATATTAAGGACCTCTTGCCTCATCTTCAGAAACCTGCATCTTTCAAGTGGCAGAGCCTCATTCGTCCCCCATATTTTGTACCTGAAACAAAGATGATTGATGACCTTCTGCGTGATTTCCAACAAAATAAGGTACACATGGCCATCGTGGTAGACGAGTTTGGTGGCACTTCCGGTATCGTTACCATGGAGGATATCATTGAAGAGATTGTTGGCGAGATAGATGACGAGTATGATGATGACGAAAAGACATACCATCGTCTCAATCAGAATACATATATCTTTCAGGCAAAGACCCTGCTTACGGACTTTTATCGTATCCTAGGTATTGATGACGACCTCTTTTCAGAGGCTGAAGGCGATGCAGATACTTTAGCAGGCTTGTTGCTGGAATTAAAGGGCGAGTTCCCAGCTCTCCACGAACGTCTGACTTACCACAACTATACCTTTGAAGTTATGGAGATGGATGAGCGCCGCATTGTTTCCATCAAGGTGATTCAGGGCAAGATTCAAGCAGAAGCTAAATGATTTCCATTAAATATAATTTCTCTTAGTGGGAAGAAACTTGGTGATTATAGATTTATCTAGACTATCTAGACTATCTAGTATTTCTAGTATTTCAAGATTTTCTAGTCCTTCTAAACGCATTTCTTCGCCCGAGGAAATGTGAAATACAAATTACAAAACCATTTCTCCGCCCGAGGAAATGCGAAATGCAAATTACAAAACCATTTCCTCGCCCGCGGAAATGCAAAACGCAAATTACAAAAGCATTTCTCCGCCCGAGGAAATGCGAAATGCAAATTACAAACGCATTTCTCCGCTCGCGGAAATGCCAAACGCAAATTACAAGCGCATTTCCCCGCTCGCGGAAATGTGAAATGCAAATTACAAAACCATTTCCTCGCCCGCGGAAATGCAAAATGCAAATTACAAACGCATTTCCTCGCTCGCGGAAATGCAAAACGCAAATTACAAACGCATTTCTTCGCTCGAGGAAATGCGAAATGCAAATTACAAACGCATTTCTCCGCCCGAGGAAATACAAAATGCAAATTACAAAGGCATTTCTCCGCTCGAGGAATATCTTCTAAATTCTATGTCACCCATATAATACTGTACAACACTATATATCACCCACCACATTTGCTACGTTCCAGTTGTCGGTATTACTATATGCCTTCTCCGAACCTTTGGGTACATGTAGCGTTATTCCCTGTTTATTAAATATGGGTGGAACGCTTTGGGGTATGGGTGAATAGTTGTACACATCGGTCAGGCTGTTGCAATGGTAAAACACATACTCACCGATTGTATGCACAGAAGCAGGTATTATTATTTCCTTTAAATTTCCACAATTCCAGAACACACCACGGTTGATGGTAGTAAGAGTGGATGGCAATGTCACCTTTTCCAACGATGAGCAGTGAGCAAAGCAATCAAGGTCGAATATTTCCACCCCTTCTGGAACATTCAACCTCTTCAGACTATGCAAACTGGTAAATGCATTGTGGCTGATTTTCTTCAGGTTTCCAGATAATGAAAGGTTCCTGATGGACTTCATATCGTCGAAACACTTTATTCCTATCCTTTCCACACTCTGGGGAATATCCAAGGACAATACCTCGTGACATCTATTAAAGGCCATGTCGCCAATTTCGCGTACGCCATTAGGGATATATACTGATTCTATTTTCCATCCGGCAAAGGCTTCGCTCTCTATTGCCACGGTCTTGTAGGTTTTCCCGTTGTGTGGCACCTCTTTATGAATGTACAGGTCTTTCAATTCCCTTCCACCCACTGCTATGCATGTCAAACTGTCTTCACTCAGTATGCGGTAATATACCTCGTCATAACTGATATCGTATGCAGGCTGTCTTAACCACCACTTCAGTTCCAATTTCGCAAACTTATAGGCAGACGTCTTGGAAAACGTAAAAAATCCCAATGCCAAGGACAGTATCAACACAGATGCTATGGTCAGGCGCATCATCCATTTGCGTCTGTGTGTCAGGTCCATTAGTACTTCATTCACATTGGCATAGCGGTTCTGCATGTCGGGCTGGATGCATCTGTCTATAATGCGCTGGAGACGCTTGCTGACGTTCACACATGCCGCCTCCTTCACGTACAGCATCAACCGTCCCACAGCATAGATGTCCGTGCGGGCATCAACACGTTCCAATGCACCCTCCTGCAGTTCGGGTGCGGCATATTCATAAGAGCAACCCACCGTATGACTGTAGGCATCGGCAAAACAGAATCCCAGGTCGATGATTTTCACATCGCCATTCACCTGCGTCAGCATCACATTGTCGGGTTTCAGGTCCATGTATGCCACGTTTGCCTCGTGCAGAGCCTTCAGACCTTTCAGAATTTGTGTGAACAGTTTCTCAAAGTTATTACCACGACTGAAGTATTTTGGGTCCATAGCCAATTTCTCGTCCAACGTGTGCCCGTTCACATGCTCCATGAGGATATAAAGACCGTTGGCATTCTCGTCAATTGATTCGTATCTGACTATGTAGGGGTTGTTTATCTTTCGTCCCACCTCGTACTCCTTCTGGTAGGCAGAACGGTAGCGCCAATCGTCCTTCAATTCGGGGCGCAACTGTTTCATGAAGTGTTCCTTGCCACCGATGCGTACGCGATAGGAGCAAGAGGTTGCTCCCTTCGTGCCCAAAGGCTTTATTTCTTCTGTTTCATGCCCTGTCAGTGCATGGGAAACACGCCTTTCCTCTTCTTCGGGTGAATGGTTGTTGTTCATCAAAACCAGTGGATACTTATAAAACCATATACGTTACACCACCTTCACTACCACACACATAGCTTACCGGCTCATCATCTTCATGCTTCAACTGAGCCAGATACATAGGCTCGCCCTCTATTACAAGCCCGCAACGGAAGGTGTCTCCCGCGCTCAGTTTGCTGTTTACCGACTCTAAAACGGTAAACACCTCATAGCCCTCGTGTCTGATGGTCACCACACGGTCGGGATGCCACATCAGGCGAACGATGCTCCCCTTGGGCAGCGAGTTGGTTTGCAGAGAATTGTTCTTCAGGAAATCACTCTCCACCCTTCCACTGGCGCTCGACTCCTTGTAATACGTCATCCAATCCGTGTAGCCCACCATCCGAGCTAAAAGATTCAGTGTGCCCAGGCGCGGTTGTCTTTCATTCTTCTCACCCAGGTAACCCCAGAACCGTTTCAGGGTCATGGCACTGACGTTCTCCTTTGTGGTAGTGTGTATGCAGCTGGCCAGGTAGTCAAAGTCGCGTGGCGTAAGCATTGTTCGGCCAACAGCCTTCTCCACCGTAGTCTGTAATTTTTTGTAGATTTCGTTGATAGGTAACATCCTTCTTGTATCGTTTTATTTGCAAAATTAAGCAACTTTTTCAATATTTCTCCATTTACATCAAATTAATCACTGATAGCCTATGCTAATGTACCAAAGTGTACCAATATATTTGGCTAACTTTTCTATATATTTGCATTAAAAATAATCAATATGTTCGTTCATTTGGTGAATCTTGAGTTTTGAAAAAGTCCCCAATCATGCCTAACAACAACTTCTATTTCGTCCCATGTACCAAAGTAGTATGCAGAATTATGATTATCTTTGTCAAGGTTTAAGCCTGTAATTTAGCCAATAAACCAACGAAACGGCAAAATAGTTGCCTCGATTATTGAATTTTTTCAAGTTCGTTTCTATATTTTTGCTCGAACAACATTATTACAAAACATCAAGGTATGAAAGAAAATAATATTTTGGAGAACCAGCAAAGGGATGTACAGCTGATTAGTATTGACGATTTTGTGTCCATGCTTGGCGAGGTGCGCCAGGGAAACAAGGATTTGATTCCCCAGGTGCTGAATGCCCTGCTGGAGGACGGTGACCTTCAAGGCAAGTTCCTCGATATGCTGGAGGCGGAGGACAAGCAATGGCTCCTTGCCTTGGACAACCTAAAGGCCGACTGCATAGTTCTGGCAGGCATGTACAGGGAGAAATGCCGTTACTATGACGAACTGTTCACGGACGAGAACACGGGCGAAGAGGTGGTCATAGAGCGAACGGAGTTGATTGAAGGTACCTCATGGTTTGAGAGAAACAAGGATGAGGCCCAGGCATTGTATGACAAGATATGCGCCACTGACCTGCCAGATGCCGATGTGCGTATGGTGTGTGACTGGGTGGACGCAACCCCGTTCAACGAGATGGCTATCGTGGAGAAGAAGAAAAGGCAGATGGAGGAGCAAGTCCCTGCCCACGAACTAGGGCTTTCACCCCTATACGGCTGGATATGCGAGGTGTTGGGCGATGCGTACTACTATGGCGAAGAGGATTGCGGCTACTATATAGACATAGCCAAGGCCAGGGAGTACTATGCCAAGGCACAGGAGATAAAGCACGCCACGGGCGACGAGACCTTTATGCTATGGGGCAATCCCGTGGAGGATTTTGACGAGAAGGATTGGGAAGACGATGAGAGATGTCCACTAACCTGCTATTATCGTCTATCTGGACCTGCAGAGGTGCTGTACAAGGTAAGAACCACCATTGACAAACTGACCGAAAAGTACGGCATGCCCGGCAACGAGTTCGGCCGCTATGTGCCCACTCCTATATTGTTACAGACGCTTTTGGGAATAAAGTCCAAGGCACCGAATTATTGGGGCAACCTCCTGTTCATGGAAGACCAGCCCGACGGCACTATTTTCCTCACCATGGAGGTGGAACAGACGTATGTATGGCCCCATGTCCTCGAACAGGTCTTCCCTGGTATCAGGGTTGATGTAGAGAAGGAGTTATGAAGGAATAAATTGAAGAAAACAATAAGGCTAATAACCAGAATAACCTCGCGATGTAGAGGCAATCGCAATCTTATACTATGGCAAATTTTTGGAACTTAAAAATCAATGTGGTAGATGCGCAGGATGCGGAAAAGATGAAGGACTGCGTGCGCGAACTTAGCAAGGAATATACTTTAGTGCCTACGTCCGATAATCCCGATGACGGATGGTATCAAGCGGGATTGGAATATGGTGACGACTTCGTGTGCTACACCGATGGTATTGTAGAGCGCTTGGAGCAATTCACCGAACTTGCCGAAAAGGTAGCTGCACAATTCCCCGAGATGCCATTGCTCTTCACTCAGTATAATACCGACAACCAGGGTTTATATAGATATGAGTCGAAGGACGGTGAGTTTTTCCGCATCAGTCCGCTGAAGGTAACGCTCCACACGAACGATGCTGAAGATTTTAATCAACTTTGGGCGTGTGCCGAACCTTTACTTACTGCACAGGGAATTAACGCTGAAGTGAACACCGCCACTCAGGAAATCACCTGGGGATACAGCGAGGAGAATGAATCACAGGTGTGCGACGCCCTCATTGCCAAGATGAGCGAACAGATACCCGACATACAGGTGGTGTGCATGAAGCACGACGTGGACTGTCCTGAATTTTGCGGTTTGCAATATTGCATCATGGGCAAGGGCGAAGGTGAGTGGAAGAAAATTACGGGTGCGATTTTTGACATTGCCTATGCCATTTGGTATGCAGGTCCCGAATCAGCGTTGGGGCTCACCGTGTACGATGCCTTTACCAATCCCGAGAAATGCGTAAAGGCAATACTCGAAGTGATTCGCAAGGGAAAAATGCAAGGTGATGACTACCTCAACTACAGCGTGAAGGATATAATATTCCAAGAACAAAAGTTCTGCCACCTGCTACAACCCGAGGACAAGCAATGGTTGCTCGATTTGGACAGAACCGAAGCCGACTGCATTGTGCTTGCAGGTATGTATCGTAGTTGGCGCACATGGGAAGAAACTTTTACAGATGAAGATACGGGCGAGACGGTAACAATTGAACGCTACGAAATTCTTACCACTCCTTTGTTTGAAAGTCATGAAGGCGAGGCTGAAGCATTGTTGGAAAAAGTGCGCACTGCAAGATATACGCGTTACAATATAAAAGACATAGTCTGGACATTGAGTACCTACACGCCACTGAACTACACACACCTGTTGGTTGACAATATCGAAAACCTTTACGGTGATGACCTCCGTCGTTGGGCATACAAGGAGATTGGCGACCTTTACCGTTGGGGAAAAGAGGAATTCGGATTCTTCATCGACAAGCAGAAGGCGAAGGAGTATTACGACAAGGCTGGTGTTACCGACGAGAATCCGCTTGAGGACTCTGATGAGCATGACAACCCCGACCCTTGCACTTACATATATACTGTGAGAGGTGAGATAACTCCATTGAAGGAACTTGCAGAGAAAATAGCAAACAGATACGGAGACGTGGACAATGAATTAGGATTGTATGCTCCTATAAATATCTTTATGTACTACCTTGTGGGTACAGACCCTAAACGATATGATTACTGTGGCAATCTTCTCAGCGTTGAAGAGAAAGATGGTGTGCTGCTGCTTAAGATTGAAACCGAACGTGGTCAGAACGCATTTGCCTATGCCCTGAAAGCAAAGTTCCCGGAACTCGAGGTGGAAATTGAAGAAGTTCTTTATGAAGATGATACGTTCGAATAAAAGCAACACGCAAAAATGAAAACATCTCTTTCAAAATCAAGATACACGAAATATTGCCAGTGCCCGAAAGCACTTTGGCTGAGTGTGAACAAGCCCGATGAGGCTACCGTGGTCGCTGGTGTGGAGGCACGCTTTGCCGAGGGCAATGTGGTGGGTGACCTTGCTATGGGACTCTTTGGCGACTTCGTGGAAGTAACTACTATGACGGAGGATGGGAAGCTTGACCTCAGCGCCATGATAGCGAAGACGCACGAAGAAATGAAGCGCGGTACGGAGGTAATCTGTGAGGCTTCGTTCAGCTATAATGATGGTACAGGAAGCAACT
>JAFOCV010000073.1 GCA_017381015.1 Bacteroidaceae bacterium | reverse complement strand
AGGTTCGACTCCTGTCTTGGGCACCATAAAATAAAATTGTAGTACATGGAGAGGTGGCGGAATGGTAGACGCGCTGCTTTGAGGTGGCAGTGCCGCGAGGCGTGGGAGTTCGAGTCTCCTCCTCTTCACTTTCAATAACATGCGGAAATAGCTCAGTTGGTAGAGCACAACCTTGCCAAGGTTGGGGTCGCGAGTTCGAGCCTCGTTTTCCGCTCTAAAAGGTCTCAGAGAAATCTGGGACCTTTTTTTTTGTGTGTGTATCCATCACTGGTGGGGCAGAGAGAGAGTTTTTTATTTTATCTAACGCTTGAGGCGCAAAGAGACGAGAAGTTTTTTATAAACTGTTATTTATATTTTAACAACTTGAATTTTCACTCAAATTTTATGGTTTGATCTTTTCCTCTGTCTTTTGATGAGGACGTGCGGCAGTTTCACTGCTATCACACGGACGTAACTTAGACGCGTTCAGTTGCTACTTGAGGGGGGGGGGCTACTGGCATCGTGTTTCTGTTCCGTCAGCATATCAAGCGAAGAATTTGATATGCTTCGTGTGAAAGGACGTATGCAGATGGCTTTAAAAATCGTGTTATTTCGTGTTATTTCGTGATGTTTTAAATAATAATTCCTTGTTCTCTTTGCGCTCTTTGCATCTCCAGTGTGAGCCAAGATTACCTCTGCATGCCCCCTGCCCTAGGCCTCAGAGCCTTGGATGGGCTCTTGAGGGTCGGTATCAGGATCAGAAGTGGAGTCAAAGGTAGGGGCGTCCTTCTTCTTGTCGGCTAGGCACTGGTTGTGAAAGGAGTTTACCTCGGAGAGGATGTCGTTCACGTGGGTGATGTAGAGGTTAATTTCTTCCGAGGGTGGACCACACCGTGGGCGAAGGCTACGGTGGTGACGTACTTGTAGAGGGCATCCATTTCCTGGCGAAGCATAGTGCTGCAGGAACCTCGTAGGGCGCTGCATGACGCAGTGCGCTGCCCCACCTTAACCTTGAACTATGCGTTCTTCAGTGTGAGGGCTTCTACGTGCTCGCAGAGGCCTAGGAGAGCCTTAAGAAAGAGATTAGAAATGAACAAACTGCCATGGGTTCACACAAAACAGAAAATCCGCAGTACCTCGCAAAATGCGGATGCTGCGGATGTATTCTGTATTAACGTAATCTGGATTGAGGAGTTCAATCCATACGATCACGATAGTCCTCGTAGGTGTACTGACGGAGGAGTTCGTGGGTGCCATCCTGACGCAATATGGTGAGCGAAGGATGATGAATGCCATTGAACATACAGGTCTTAACGGTGGTGTAATGTATCATGTCCTCAAAGACAATCTGCTCGCCAATGGCCAGAGGATGGTCAAAGCGCCATGAGCTGAGAAAGTCACCACTAAGACAGGAGTTGGCTCCAAGGCGATAGACATAGCCTCCGTGGTCAGAGGACGATGTGACGTGCCCATCGGGGTCTTCTATGGTTTCTGCTCCGCGCACAGCTGGCCAGTAGGGCATTTCCAGACAGTCGGGCATGTGGCAGGTGAAGGAGACATCCAGTATGGCTGTGCGAATTCCGTGGTTTTCCACTATGTCCACCACCGAAGCCACAAGGGGACCCGTTTGCCAAGCAAAGGCCGAACCGGGTTCGAGGATGATGCGCAGATGAGGATAGCGCTGGCGAAGACCTTGGATGGTCTCTATCAAAAGGGGAACGTTGTAGCCCTTGCGTGTCATGAGATGACCTCCGCCTAGATTGAGCCACTTAATTTGTGAGAACCAACGACTAAACTTTTCTTCAATATACGTAAGATTGTCCACCAGGTCTTCGGCGGAGCTTTCACAATGGCAATGGCAATGAAAACCTTCTATGCCTTCGGGCAGGGTGGTGGGCATCTGTGCGGTGATAACTCCAAAGCGAGAACCGGGAGCGGTGGGATTGTACAAATCGGTTTCAATATGCGAGTGTTCGGGGTTGATACGCAAGCCACAACTGACCTGATGCTCAGCTCCGTGCTCCACATTCCATTGCTGCACCATGGGATAGAATCTATGAAATTGAGAGAAGCTATTGAAGGTGATGTGAGATGAGCAGCACAGTATCTCGTCGAAGGTATCTTCGCTATAGGCGGGGCTATAGGTATGCGCTGGGCTACCGAACTCTTCCATGGCAAGGCGTGCCTCATAGGGACTGCTGGCCGTGGTGTGGGTGATGTACTCACGAAAGATGGGGAAGGTCTTCCACAGGGCAAAGGCCTTGAAGGCCAGGATGATTTCTGCACCGCTCTGTCTTGCCACATCGCTAATGAGCGAAAGGTTGCGTCTGAGCAACCTTTCCTCTATCATATAATATGGAGTTTTCAAGATGATGAAATTGAATTATATATAGTATTATATTGATGGTCTGCTATATGATTCTCGCTCTCTGATGTCGGAGGAAGAAAGAGATGACTGTGAGGGAATCAGTAAACCCACTTGATATTGTCCAACCAAATGGTGGTGCCTTCGCTGCCTATGTATGCTCCGCCGTGGCTGCTATCAAACTTAACTATGGCATGGGTGGGAGTTTCTGATGGGTCGGCCCATCCTGTCTCGAGCACGGGCACATTGACACCCTTACTATTGCGAGCATAGATGCAACGGTCACCTGCGAGAAGGCCCATACGCTCGGTATAAAAGGGCTGAGAGGTGATGTTGCCATAGTGCAGGGTAAATTCCTGTGCATTGCGCCATCCCTTGGTATTCTCCGAGAAGCCATAAATGAGTGTGGCTACACGCTTAGCGGTAATATTGCCCTTAGCGTCTTCCACTCGCTTCTGTAGATACACTATCATCTCGGGCATGTCCTTGCCGGGCACAGTGGTTACCTTGGAGAAACCGGTTTGACGTATGCGATTGGGAGCACTGGAGAGTTTCACACGATAGTCAAACTTGAGGGCACGTGGGCGACCGGTAAAGGGAATACCCAAGTCCATCTTTGACATGGGATTGTCCGTATCGGTGATGGGTTCTATCATCTCGCCCGTAAAGATGGACCCAGAGGCCATGACGCTAATGTTAATCAAGCCAAGGACCTTGACATGCTCCACGTGGCTCTGCAACTTGACACAATAACCATTGTCATGCACATCGCGGTGCACGCTTATGTTGGTCTTGTTGATACCACTCACACGTGCATAGATGTTGCTAGTGGCCCATGGCGAACCGCCCTGATTGGTGTATGGGATATTGAGCATTTTATTATTCTTGTTCCAATTAGCCGATGGAGCTATCTCATAGAGAGTTTTGGTATTGCCACCTATGACAGCACTCTCTTTGATGTCGCGTGTGAGCCATTGCTCAAAGTCGGCAAACTTTATTATCTCTTCCCTCTGTGCACTGATATTAAGCACAATGAAAGACATCAAGAATATCAGAACTAATACCTTTTTCATTTTCTATATTGGTTTACAATACTAAAAAAAATATATATTAGAAAGCTTCGCCTATGTTGAAGACGATGCTATTACCCGTCTTGGTAAAGCCCCAATCGACACGCACGTTGACGCGAGGCTTGAACTCCCAGCGTATGCCGAAGCCATAGGTGGGGAGGGTGTGATCCCATCTGAAATTGTCGAAATTGAAGATATTGATGGCTCCTGCCCATGCCACTACGCCAAGGCGCCATATCAATCGCTGGCGCAATTCGAGCTGTGTCTCTGCCACATTGTTGTCACGGTACTGACCATAGAAATAGCCTCGTCCCATGCCCTGATTGCCCGTACTGGCCAATCTAATCCAAGGTATCACGTCATTGCCATAATTGAAGCGACCATGCACCTGAAAAGCCAGTGTGCACTTCTTCCACAAGGGTGCGTAGGTCTGATACTTGAGGTCAGTGGTAAGGAAACCGTATTTGTTGAGCCCTGGAATAAAAGCCAATTGCTGAAGGTTGATATAATGACCCTTGTAAGCATTGGTGGCGAAGTCACGCGAGTCATAAGTAAGAGTAAAACCGATACCTGTGGCTGCCTGAGTGCCAGGTTGACTCTTGCCGCTACCATCAGGCAACAGGAGAAGCTCGGACATCAAACCATTTGGGTACATATTCTCCTCGCCCTTGGGCAATACATCCTCGGTCTTGTACAGGTTGGAGTAAAGGAAATCCAACTTAGGACCAAAGTACAGGTTCCTGGCCAACTTCCATGTAAAGTCGCCTTCCAACTTAAGCAACAACTGCTTGGAACTCACCATCCTGTTGTCATAGAAATTTTTCAGAGATGTATCATAACCTATACCCCAAAAGGCAGATGGATAATGCGTGAAGCTGAATTCATAATTGAAGCGATGCATGTCGTTCTTCATGAAATTATGTCCTTCCACACCAATAGCCACAATACCCTTGACACTTGCCTGAAAGAAACCATTGACAATACTCTTCTGAAGCGTTGGGTCGTTCTTGTCAAAACTGTACAATGCGCTGTAGCCGCCACCGATAGCAAAACCTGTGTTGATATTATAGGCAGGACCGAAGACAAAACCACCGTCGTAGGTCTTGTCGCTTCGCAACTTATTGGAATTTGCCAGATAGTTGTAAACCCAGTAGACGGGCTTCAATACCTTGTTGTCAGTGAGCTTGTATTTACGTGCCTGACCAGTGATGGAATCCACCACCACACTGTCACGAGTTTCGGTCACTGGAGAATGTTTGGAAAAAGCATTAATAGCTACAAAAATGAAGCCCAATACGAGCAAATGTCGTTTGATAAACATCGTCATTGACTAATTCTTATGTTAATTCGGATGCAAAGTTAGAAAAAAAACGTCTAAGATTTGCCCAAATATTATTAAAATAGTAAATTTGTGGTTAATTTTGAACACAAATAATAGCTATGGAGCATACAAAGAAAGATATGGCCGAACACATCAAGTCGGATATGAGACTACTTGGATTGCTAGCACAAAGTTTTCCCAACGTGGAGGCTGCTTGTACCGAAATCATCAATTTGGAAGCTATCCTCAACCTACCCAAGGGCACAGAGCATTTTATGGCAGACATACATGGAGAGCATGAGGCCTTTGAACATATCTTGCGCAATGCCTCTGGTAATATCAAGCGTAAAGTAAAGGAAATTTATGCAGAAGAACTCTCCGCACAGGAAATAAGAGAGCTATGCACCCTTATCTACTACCCCGAGGAGAAACTTGAGCTGATAGAGGCACAGGAGGATGGCGTATCGGATACTTTCTATAGTGAAACATTGGTGCGTCTGATACGTGTTTGTCAAAATATCTGCAGCAAGTACACACGCAGCAAGGTGAGAAAAGCTCTACCCCAGCAATTTGCATACATTATAGAGGAATTGTTGCACGAGAGAGCCGAAGACAACAACAAGCAGGCCTACTTCCAATGCATCATTGATAGCATCATACAGACACGTCAGGCAAGCAATTTCATCACCGCCATATGCAAGGTGATTCAGCACCTAGCCATCGACCAAATGCACATCCTGGGCGACGTATGGGACAGAGGCCCTGGTGCGCATATCATCATGGATGCATTGATGAAATACCATAATTTCGACTTCACCTGGGGCAATCACGACGCCCTCTGGATGGGTGCTGCAGCTGGTAATGATTGCTGTATTTGCACAGTACTCAGATTTTGCCTTCGCTTTGGCAATATGGACACTCTGGAGGACGGCTACGGAATCAATCTTCTGCCCTTGGCTACATTGGCACTGGAAGCCTACAAGGACGACCCCTGTACCATCTTCCTGCCTAGCAACAGATATGGCAAATTGAGTGAGCGACAGAGAGAACTGATAGGCAAGATGCACAAGGCTATTACCATCATCCAGTTCAAGGTGGAACAGCAAATGATCAATGCTCACCCAGAATGGGTAATCTCCAGAGAAGGCACACTCGAGCACGTTAATCCCGAGCGTGGCACCTTCAGCGTTGGCGGCAAGGAATACCCTATGAGAGATACGCTCTTCCCCACCGTTGATTGGAACGACCCATACAAGCTCACTCCTGAAGAGCAGGACATGCTCGCCAAGCTGAACCACTCATTCCGAGTATCAGACAAATTGCAGAAGCACGTCAAGTGCATCCTTTCCCACGGCGGCATGTACAATATATGCAATGGCAATCTTCTCTTCCATGCCTCTATTCCTCTCAACGAAGATGGAACTCTCAAGGAGGTGGAACTGATGGGTAAAAAGAGCTCTGGACGCGAACTAATGGACAGAATTGGCATGGTAGTACGCACCGCCTTCAATCGCGATACTCCACAGAAAGAAAAAGCTGCTGCCAGAGATTATCTCATGTACCTGTGGTGCGGACCTGAATCTCCACTCTTCGACAAGAAGCGCATGATCACCTTCGAGAGATACTTCACCTCTGACAAGGCACTCATACATGAAGAAAAGGGTGCTTACTTCCGTCTGAGAAACGATGCCAAAGTGTGCGATTATATACTGGACAGTTTTGGTGTGAAGGGAGAGCACAGACATATCATCAACGGACATGTGCCAGTACACGTGGCCGAGGGTGAAAGCCCCATCAAAGCAGAAGGCAGATTGATGGTGATCGATGGAGGTTTCTCTCAGCATTATCACTCTACTACCGGTATTGCTGGTTATACATTGGTATACCATAGCCGTGGCTTTGAACTTATTCAGCACGAGCCCTTCACCAGCAAAAAAGATGCCATACAGAATGGTTCGGACACACGCTCAAGCATACAATTGGTGGAGATGACTGGTCATCGTCTGCGTGTAAGGGACACCGACCTCGGAGGCAAATTGCAAACACAGATTGCTGACCTTCGCAACCTTGTATACGCCTTCAAACACGGATACTTAAAAGAACGTAAATAACTAACATTAAAGAAAATAAATATTATCAGTTAAACGTGAGAAATACCTCTGGAGCAGCATACGCTGCTAGCAAATACATAGAAATCCCTGTCAGAGAGGAATGCACTCTGATGGATTTCCTGCTGAAACAAATGGGCATCACCCGCAATCGTGCCAAGGACTTGTTGTCGGGAAGAGCAGTTACAATAGACCGCAAACTGACCACTCGCCATGATACTCCACTGCATGTGGGCGAGGTGGTGAGAGTGTCTCGTCACAGACAAAACACGATGCTTCTGAACAAGTATGTAAAGATCGTTTACGAGGACAAAGATATAGTAGTGATAGAAAAGAATGTGGGTATCCTTTCCATGGCATCCACCCCCAAGCAATACTGTATAAAAAATGTGCTTGATGCATACTTTGAGAAGAGACACTTCAAGTGCACAGCACACGTGGTGCATCGCCTGGACAGAGAAACCAGCGGTTTGATGATTTATGCCAAGAACATAGAGACAGCAAAGATTCTGGAAGAGAATTGGCACGAAATGGTGTACGACCGCCGATATGTGGCTCTATTGTGCGGAGAACTCAAACAAGAGGGTGGCACCATTGAATCGTGGTTAAAGGAGAGCAAATCGTTTGTTACATACTCATCTCCCACAGACAATGGTGGCAAATTGGCTATAACTCATTATCATCGCTTGAAGTGCAACGAGAACTTCTCGCTGGTGGAAATGAAATTAGAAACAGGTCGTAAGAACCAGATTCGTGTACACATGGCTGATATGGGACACCCCGTGGTGGGCGACCAGAAATATGGCAACGGACGCGACCCAATCAATCGCTTGGCTCTTCATGCCTACAAGTTGAACTTTGTTCATCCCATCACCCACGAAGAAATGGAATTTGAAACTCCCATCCCACAGGACTTCCTAAAATTCTTCAGAAACGAAGAGGCTCAGTAAATTCCGATGGGGCGGAACATCCCTAAATTCCTCTTCCATCCCTCTCCCCAAAGTACTTATATGGTCAAAAATAAATGTCGCAACACTATTCCCGTGGTATTGCGACATTATTTATTTAGAATCGGAGTAATCGGAATAATCAGAGTAATCGGATGAACGATTAGAGATTAGCGATTAGAGAGGACGGGAGAGGACATAAGAGGATATAAGAGGAGCAGAGATTGTGTAATGTAATGTGTAATGCTCTGCGAGAGTATTCAGAGTATTCGGAGTGATCTATTCCCTCGAAAAATGATCTTTTGACAGGGGGGGTAAATTACTCATACTTGATGATGAAGATGTCTTCGTCAGGGCGTTTCATCTGATACATCTCTCTGGCCACACGTACTACGTGCTCGTATTCCTCCAGTTCGTTCAGTTTGCGGGTATCTTCCTCGTACTTGGCTTTTAGGTCGGCAATCTCGTTTTGAAGGGTCTCTATCTCCTTGATACGCCCCATGCGATTCATCACGCTATTTTCATCTACATAAATGATTAATAGCGCAAAGAAGGCAATAGTTAGAATGTACTTTGTAACTTTATTATGCCTGATAGAACTCATCACTTGCTGAAACTTACCCATAAGCCATTGATTTTTGTGCAAAGATACAAATAAAGGAGCTAGAAATATAAGGTTTAGTTCAATATTTTTCAAAGCGAGCGAAGAAAATCTTTTAGGTTAAAATAAAGAAGCATAAAAAAGTAACGGGAATATGGGTATTTGTAAGTTTTTTGCTAAATTTGCATAGATTTTTTAGCTAATAAACAAACAGACAGGATGCAAGAATATATTGTTTCGGCACGCAAATATCGTCCTATGACTTTTGACACCGTAGTTGGGCAAACATCACTGACCACTACGCTGAAAAACGCCATTGCTACGGACAAGTTGGCACATGCCTATCTCTTTTGTGGCCCCAGAGGTGTGGGTAAGACCACCTGCGCACGCATATTTGCCAAAACCATCAATTGTCTTTCTCCCAGAGAGGATGGCGAGAGTTGTGGCGAATGTGAAAGTTGTAAAGCCTTTGACCTCGGTCGCTCTATGAGCATTCATGAATTGGATGCAGCTTCTAACAATAGTGTTGAGGACATACGAGAACTGATCAAGCAGGTACAGATACCTCCACAGATAGGAAAATACAAGGTCTTCATCATTGACGAGGTGCACATGCTTTCGTCACAGGCCTTCAATGCCTTTCTCAAGACTCTTGAGGAACCCCCAGCATACGTAATCTTTATTCTTGCCACCACGGAGAAGCACAAGATATTGCCCACGATTCTATCTCGCTGCCAGGTGTATGATTTCTCCAGAATGACAATGGAAAACACCATTGCCCATCTGCGCCATGTTGCTGAAAAAGAAGGTTTTGTCACCGAAGACGAAGCACTACAATTGATAGCTGAGAAGGCTGATGGCGGTATGCGTGATGCACTGAGCATCTTTGACCAGATGGTGTCATTCACCAATGGCAATCTCACCTACGAGAAGGTATGCTCCAGTCTCAATGTGCTTTCTACAGAATACTATTTCAGACTGGTGGACCATTTTCTGGCTGGCGAAGTAGCACCCTGTATGCTTATCTTTAATGAGGTGCTGTGCAAGGGATTTGATGGAGGCAATTTCATAGCAGGTATGGCCAGCCACATGCGCCAATTACTGGTTGCCAAGGACAGCTCTACCCTACCCTTGCTGGAGGTTTCTGAGCGCACCAAAGCTAGGTATCAGGAACAGGCGAGCAAGTGCTCATCCAAGTTTATTTACAATGCCATCAAGTTGTGCAACAATTGTGACCAGGCCTATCGCCAAAGCCATAATAAGCGTCTTCAGATAGAAATATGTCTGATACAATGTGCCCAACTGACGGCAGAGGATGACGGTGCCAGTTCGGGGCGTTGCCCCAACAAGATTCTTAAACCGATATTCAGACTTGAGTCGCTTGCCCAGCAGACGACTCAGGCAGTTGCACCCATACCCCAGCCTAATAATGGTGGAGTAAACAAGAGTGCCCCCCAGACAAGCGCCCAACCTCATACGATCAAGAGTATATCCGAACTGTCCAACGGTCCTGCCAGACAGCCACAGAGAGTGAATCTGAACTTCATTGGTCCCAGCATCAGAAGCACAAATTCTGTTCAGCAGCAAGCATCTCAAGCCCAAACCGTTAAACAGGATGTGGCTATGAACGCTCCCTTTACACAGGAGGATATAACATACCAATGGCACTACTACGTGGAGCGTATGCCAATCGAGCGACGTGCCATGGCCATGAGAATGAAGAGCATGACTCCCAAGCTCATCAATGCCACCACCTTCGAGGTGACTGCCAACAACAGCCAGGTGAGCCAGTATCTTCATAATATCAAGGACCATATATTGAGCAAAATACGCGAGGCTCTCAACAATTCTCAGATACAAATGAGCATACGTATAGCCGAAGCTCAGGAGGTGCAGTACATCACCAGCAAACCTGCTCTGTTAAAGATGATGAGCGAGAAAAACCGTAGTATCATGCGTCTGGTGAACGAACTAAATTTGGAAATATCGTAATCTGCTCCTCTTGACGGATAAGAAAGAGGTGAGAATGGATGCAAATACAAATGTAAGAAAACTAAAAAAATAAGTACTGAAATGGAAGAACTAACAATAGAATTGGAAGCACGAGTGCGCAAGTCTGTGGACTACTTTATGGAGGGCTACGGATGCTGCCAGAGTGTGGTTGCTGCCTTTGCCGACCTGTATGGTATGGACGAGAATACTGCCCTTCGCATAGGTGCTGGTTTTGGTGGCGGTGTGGGTCGTTTGAGAATGATATGCGGTGCCGTTTCTGGTGTGGTGACCTTGGTGGGGCTTGACTGCGGTTCTACTGATGGCGATGACCGCGAGGGCAAAGCATATTGCTACAAGGTGGTACAAGATTTGCTGGAGCAATTCAAGCAAAAAAACGGTAGCGTAGTGTGCGCCGACCTGTTGGAACAGAGCAATTGCAAGGTATCTACAGACACTCACATTCCTGATGCACGCGATGCTCATTACTATAGCACTCGTCCCTGTGCCAGAAAGGTGGAAGATGCTTCTCGTATCTTTGCACACTATCTTATGGAGAAAAACAAGGGATAGGGCTGTGCTCTAAAAGATTGGGAGATAACCCTAATATTCCCCCCAAAAAAAACTCGGAGAACTCTAACTTGACTGAGAACTCCGAGTTATTTGTTTAGGGGAGAGTGATCTGAGTGATCTGAATAATCAGAGTATTCTGAGTAATCTGAGTGATCTGAATAATCTGAGTAATCGGAATATTCTAAGTATTCAGAATAAAACTAGAGCGCAGGTTGTGTAATGTAATGTGTAATGCAATACCTTACTTCTTGCTGGGCATCAATTCTTCGAGCTTGTTGAGAAGGCCTTCACCGTGAAGGTTTTTGGCTACAATGTTGCCCTTCTTGTCGAATATTACAATGTAGGGGATGTACTGTACGCCGTATGACTTGGATACATCGCTACCCATGCCACCAGTCTGCACCCAGTTCATTCCTTTCTCGTTCACAGCCTTTTCCCACGCCTTGGGGTCACGATCCAGGCTTATGCCAACGATTTCAAGGCCACGACTCTTGTACTTCTCATAGGCAGCCTTCACATTGGGTACCTCGCGCATGCAGGGACCGCACCAGCTGGCCCAGAAATCCACCATCACATACTTGTGCTTACCTACATAGTCGGACAGGTTGACACTATCGCCCTTTAGTGTTACTAGACGGGCATCCTTGAAGTCTTCGCTCTTGAGTTCCTTCTTTGCTTTCTTCTGAGGTTCTGCACTCATCTCATTGCCTGCATGGCTGGAAATTGTAAACAGAACTGCTGAGAGCGCACATATCAAATACTTTTTCATAATATTGGTTTTAGATTAATTTTTGTTCTAATAAGGGTGACTTATTTTATGTTTTTTTTACTTTTTTTCTCTGCCTCTCTGGCATCCTTGGCAGTTTTGATGATATGGAATACTTCCTCCTGGACCATGGGAGTTTCCTGGAAGGTATCCTTGTCTCGCTTGATATATACGGTGTGGAGATAATTATTGTTTTTCTCCATCAATTTGCTGAAGTCCAGTTTGTCTTTGTCCTTTTCAACGTCTTCGTTCAAAAGGTATATCCAGCAATTTTCATCCTCGTATGCTACGGTAAATTTCATTGACAGACTGGCACTACCTATGGTAACGTACTTGATATTGGGCTGTGCGGGGTCTGTGCTTGCTATTCTCAGCAGGCAAGCCTGAGGCAGTGTGCCCATATTGAGCAAGAGGTAACTCTTTTTTGGTACGTACCATACCAGGCCACGGTTCAGGTCGTTGATTACGATTTCCTGTTCGCTGGTGTTTTCTATCATGTACTCGCACACGTATTTCATATCAAACTCGTCCGTCATCTTGGAGAGATTATTGATACTCAATGCATTGGGCATCTTGCCGGGTATTTTCTTCATTGGCATCATGGCATCGGTGTTTGACTTGTCCTGATGTATGATGGCGCGTATACCTCTGCTTCTTGACATTACTGCGTGCCAGGGAGCCAATCTGGCTATGCTTTTCTGGGTGACGGTATTTTTCCAGTCCTCGTGACGTACTCGCACCACCACCAATCCATCGGGCGAAACGGATTCCTGCATCAGTGTATTGTCCTCTTCGTATATGGTGTCGTTTGCCTGTGTCCAATAAACGAAGGATTTATATGAGGGTATTCTCTCAGACCTGGCAAATGTGGCCAAGGTGCATAAGAAAAGGGGCAGAAAGAATATTTTTTTCATGTTGTTTGTATTATTTTTCATTTTCAAAGGTAAGGCTTTAAGGCGAAATACACAAGAATTTGTCTGATTTTATTCACTCTTAACATTTTTTAAGAATATTTTGGGTGTCTTTTCGGACAGAATAGCATACATTTGTGTCCAAATGATCACTTGTTGAGGCAAGAGACTCTATAAAAAAATGTAAATAACAAATAATCATGAAGCAAAAGATAATTCTTGGTCTGGCCGCTTTGGTGGTGGCTATCAGCGCAGCAGCACAATCTCAGAGACTTCACGGCAGAGTGATGCATTATGGTCAACCCGTTGCCAATGCTCTTGTTACGGAAATCAATTCCAATTTTCGTGTCATCAATCAAACCACGACAGACAAGTCTGGCTACTTCACCATGACTGCCAGTGGCGATAAGAGTTACATTCGTGTCACCTCGGCGGGTATGAGGCGCTTCACTCGCAAGATAGGCAAGCAACTTTCCTGGGAAATAAACCTGCAGAGAGAGTCGGAGGAAAAATTGGAGCAGAAGGTCAAGGGCCGCGAGGAGAGCACCAAGTTGCTCGTTGGCTTTGCGCATGGCAGGGAGTTGCCACAGATAGTATGGGTGGAACATCTGACCGACAGCACCTTTGCTTTGGTGGTTCCGGTGAGGACAAATACTGCGGTGGAAGAGTATCCTGCGGGTCGCAAGACCGTGGTGCAGAATAATAACAGTCGCATCATGGCTACTGCCATCAACATCGAAACTGTTACTCCCGAAATCGGTCTGCCCGAGAACGAGACCAATTTTCTCTCTGACAAGTTCAACAATCCCAACAACGATGAGTATTCTGACAGTGGTAACACCAATGATTACTATGTCTATCCTCGCTTTCTCTTCACGAAGACCGACCTGGAGTACCTCATAGACCATAGTGAGGAAATCTCCGTTTTCTGCATAGACAATGCCAAGGGCAACAACTATTGGATGTACTACACCAGCAGACACTTTGCCAAGGAGTTGCAGAAGATTCTGAACAGAATGCTGAAGTAATCTTCTCCCCTCCTCCTTTTCGGTGCTGTGGGATGTTTTTATATTACCAAGGCAACAGGAGAACCTAAATTTTGTTTTTTCATAATCATATGAGAGATGCGCTGCTATCTTATTTAGACTGATGGCAAGCGCATTTCTTTTTTCCTATACCGAGATAAGGGAGCACGAGAGCATTGACCAGGAGTATTCCCAGCAGTATGGTGGATGCCCATGCCCACCATGATGTTTGCTCCATGCAGCAGGCGTCCTGTATGCGCAATTGGTCAATAAAGTTGATATATCCTGCAAACTGCAACCAGTCCACGGTGCATCCCATTGCTATAGAGCCAAGCACCAGCGAGAGGAGGTAGGTGGCCAGTATGCGATTGCCCATCACCTTGCGCACCACCAGAATGGAGGCAAAGTTGCATGCCGGACCAGCCATCAGGAGCACGAGAGCGGCACCTGGTGTCAATCCCTTGAGTATCAGAGCCACGGCAATGGGAATACTGCCCGTAGCGCAGAGATACATGGGTATGGAGAGCAGTAGCACCAGCAGCATGCTTGCCATGGTATTTCCCTGGAAAAGAGAGAAAAATTCGGCTGGCACCAGGGTGGTTATCAGTCCTGCTATCAGAAGACCTATTACCAACCACTTGCCTATGTCCTGTATCATGTCCACGTAGGCGTAGCGCAGTGCCTGTAGCATTTTGCCTGCAAAGCCTGTGTGCTTGCTGGCGCTTGCTTCTGAGGTGTGGCAGTGGCAGGTGTGGTGCTCGGGCGCGGGCTGTGACTGGGTGTGACAGTGGCAGGTGGGCTCTTTGGGAGCAGTTTCTACGTGGGTGTGGCAGTGGCAGACGTGGTGCTCGTTTTTCTTGCTGAATTTGTCTACTATGCTACCGCCCAGGATGGCAATAAGCAGGGCTGCCAGGGGGCGCGCTATGGCAAATGGCAGTCCCATGAGAGAGAAGGTGGCTATGATGGAGTCTACTCCCGTCTGTGGTGTGGCTATCAGAAAGGAGGTTACTGCACCTGGTGAAGCTCCTTCTTTGCGCAGCGACATGGCTGTGGGTATCACGCCACAGGAACAGAGGGGTATGGGTATGCCCAGGAGGGCGGCATTGAGTACGCTACGGAAGGACTGGCGAGATAGGTATTTGTGGTAAAAGTTGTTTGGCACAAAGGCGTGCATGATACCTGCCAGCAGGAAGCCCAAAAGCAGATAGGGCGACATACTATTTAGTAGTTGGAGGATTTCTTGCATGAGAGATTAGCGATGAGCGATGAGCGATGAGCGATGAGAGAGGACGGGAGAGGATATGAGAGGAGGAGAGATTGTGTAATGTAATGTGTAATGTAATGTGGGGAGGAGGGGGGATTATATCTTCTTGGCGGAGCACTTGGGGCAGATGCCTTTGATGATGAAATCCATGTCTTGCTGGATATAGTTGGCTGGCAACTGTATGATGGGTACTGGTATGTCTTCCAGGCATATGGTGCGATGGCACTGTGTGCAGGTGAAGTGCACGTGTCGGTGTCTGTGCTCGCTGTCTCCGCAGGTGCATAGGCAGTATTTCTGCATGCTGGAACCATCGTCTATGGGGTGAAGTATCTTTTCTTTTGCAAAGAGAGTGAGTGTGCGGAATACTGACGAATTTTCGGCAGTAACCAGTTCTTCAACAATATCTTGCAGAGAAAAGGCGCCGCCTTGCATCTTTTCCATGATGGTTTTCAGTACCAGTATGCGCACCGAAGTGATTCGGATACCTGCATGGCGCAGGATGTGCTCGTATTCGGCGTTTTTGTGAAGGCTTTTTTCCATATGACGATTAAAGAGGACGGGAGAGGATATGAGAGGATATGAGAGGAGGAGAGATTGTGTAATGTAATGTGTAATGCTCTGCGAGAGTAATCGGAGTATTTGGTTTATACTTCGAAATAGTGTTCCAGTTCGGCGGCGGCTTGTCCGTTAGAGTTGTCTATATCACGAATGATGACGCCGTGCTCGAGGAGTGCTATTCTGGGGCAGATGTCTACGGTGTGCTGCAGGTTGTGGCTGGAGACTAGTATGGTGGCTCCGGTGCGCTGGTTGTAGTCCTGAAGCAGTCGTTTGATGGCGCTTTGGCTGGAGGGGTCCAGGAAGTTGAATGGTTCGTCCAGGATGAGTACTTTGGGTTGGAGCAGCATGGCAGCCACGATGCCCACTTTCTGTTTGTTACCAGCCGAGAGGTTTCTGATGAGTTTGTTTTGTCCGCGCACTTCGCCAGCCATAAACTGGTCAAAGTCAGCCAGCAGTTGGTCAACCTGTTCTTCGGTGCGATTGGAGATGCGACCGATGAAGTGGAAGTACTCGTCTGGTGTGAGATAGTCTATGAGGAAGGACTCGTCGATGAATGCGCCGGTCCAGTCTTTCCAGTCTTCTGTGGTGGCTACGTCCACCTGCTGCTTTGCTATTCCGTGGCTGATTTCATCGGGTGTGGGTATCATCACCACCCTACCCTGGTCTGCCTTGATGAGGTCCAGTATCATTCTGAACATGGTGCTCTTGCCTGCGCCGTTGTTGCCCACTAGGCCCAGCATCTGTCCGCTTTGGATTTCGTAGTTCTCTATGTTTACTGCTACCTTCTCGCCGAAGGTTTTTCTGAGGTTTTCTATGTGTATGTTCATTGTTTTGAGTAGGGTTTAATGTGTATGTGTGTGGGAGGGAGGGGGATGGGAAGGTTATTCGTTTCTGCTGGCTCTGAATCCCTCCATATTGGTGTGGCGGCGAGCCATGAGTCGATGATATATGTTGCGCAGCCATATCTTGTGGGTGAGGATGCCCACGGTGCTGATGGCAATGAGCAGGATGTATCCCCAGGTGTCGCCCAGGAGCAGTACGAAGATTTTTTCCAGGGCAATGGGTGCAAAGAGTATGAGCACGCTCACTACCTGCTGTGTGGTGTCTCCCTGTTTGCCTGTGAGTTTTTGGTTGAGTGGCAGGGTATTCTTGTTGTACACAGCCAATTGGAATATGAGTGGGTACAGTATGCCAGCCACCATGAACATGTATCCCAGGTTCATCCACAGGGACACTCTGCCTGCTATGATGAGTGGTGTGATGATGAGCATGGGCAGGAGCAGTATGATGGTGTTGAAGTAATACTTGGCTCTGAGCAATTCGTAGATGCTTTCGCGTCTGGACATGAGTCCGTCTATGTAGTTGCCTTCGTAGCACATGATGGTGATGAGTGTCATCATGCCCAGTACTATGAAGCAGTACAGGCTGATGAATGATTTCATGAAGGCGCCGCTGTATATGTCGCTAAAGTACTGTACGGCCGAGAACAGTATGATGAATCCCAGGGCTATGAAGAACTGCAGGCGTACCTGGCTGTTGCGCATGCGCAGTTTGATTTCCATCTTGAGGTATTCTCCCATTGCTCCCCATCTGTTGAGGAAGTTCATCTGTGTGGTGGACTTCATTTCCACTTCTTCTTTCTTTGCCACCTCGCTGTGTAGCATTTTGGTTTGCAGGGCAAAGTTGGCCTTGTACATCAGTGCTATGAGCATGAGTGGGAGGAGGAAGTAGAGCACGTTGCCCTGTGCCATCTGGTATAGCAGCACGGTGCATGGCATATCCAATGGATTTGTATCGGGCAGCAGCATCAGTGCCACGATGCCGCCGTGCACTGCCAATGGCAGCAGTATCCATAGGAGGTGTTTGATGCATAGTGCTCGGCACAGCAGGTATGTGAGGCTATTGGCCACTATCAAGAGCCACCAACCAAGCAGCCACAGGAGCAGTCCCTTTATGCCCAGCAGTGGTGCCACGGCTATGGCGCCAAAGGGCAGCAGCATCAGGCCCCAGAAGAGGTTGCCTGTGCTGAGTGCTGCGCGCACCAGGTGTATGTTCAGCAGGAAGCCGCGTCTGATGGGCAAGAGTGCATAGGTGCGTACCTGCTGTGCTGGTGTCTCCTGCAGTATGAAGCGCACCCAGAAGTCTATTATCAGTATCCAGACGAGTGCTCCATCCAGTACGTGAAAGGCAGCTACTCCGGGGTATATGTCTCCAAAGAACATGGAGAAGATGCATCCCAGGAATATCAATATTGCTGCGTAGTAGAGCAGGGTTAGCCACACGAATATCTTCATGAAGCGGTTTTTCTCGAACATGGGGTGTCTCTTGTCCTTGATGTTCGTTTGTTCTACTATGAGGCGATATAATTGGTATTTGGTCATTGGAGGAGGGAGGAGGGATTAGCGATGAGCGATGAGCGATGAGAGATTAGCGAGGAGAGAGGAGAGACCCCTCCCGGCCTCCCCTGGCCGCTTCGCTAGGGGAGGGGCGTTTAGCGATGAGCGATTAGAGATTAGAGATTAGCGATTAGAGATTAGAGAGGATATGAGAGGAGCAGCGATTGTGTAATGTAATGTGTAATCGCTTTGTACTGTGTGTTCTCGCTAATCGCTAATCGCTAGTCGCTAATCGCTGTCTTTACTTTACATTAAATATATAAGGTATGCGTGCCTGCACGCGATCCATGGTCTGTATGTTGCTCATGAAGGTGATGGCATCGTAGCCCTCGCCCATGATGCTGCGCAAGTGGCTGGAGAGATAGCCGTCCTTTTTCTCGTTCAATAGTTGTTCGAAGGGATTTTCGGGTGCGGGGTATGCCACGGTGCGGTATTTCTGGAGCTGTGCCTGCTGTGCTGCATAGGCTACGGCCTGGTCCAGATTGCCCAACTCGTCCACGAGACCTATCTTGAGACCCTGCTCGCCTGTCCATACGCGACCTTCGGCGATGACCTTGACGCTGTCTTGCGAGATGCCACGTCCGTCTGCCACGCGCTGTGTGAACAGGTCATAGCCACGGTTGATCATGTGCTGAAGCTGTGCTCCCTCTGCCTGAGAGACGGGGCGTGACATGGTGCCCAGATCAGCCATCTCGTTGGTCTTGACTACGTCAAACTTCAGACCTATCTTCTTGGTTATCAATTCGCTTACGTCGGGTACCATGCCAAAGATGCCGATAGAACCGGTGAGTGTGGTGGGCTCGGCAAAGATTCTGTTGGCGGCACAACTGATATAGTATCCACCGCTGGCTGCCAGTCCGCCCATGCTGATGATTACGGGTTTCTTTTCCTTGAGCAGGCATACCTCGCGCCATATCTGTTCGCTGGCAAAGGCACTGCCGCCGGGGCTGTTCACGCGGATTACCACTGCCTTGACGTCATCGTCCTGGCGCAACTTTTGCAGGTCGTTTATCATCTTGGTGCCTACGATCTGTGGTGCTGTCTGTCCCAGTCCTGTGGCGGGTGTCTGGACAATCTCGCCGTAGGCATAGTATACGGCTACTTGTTTGTCCACCTTTTCGTCCAGTGTTTCGCTCTTGGCTACGTCGGTGATTGAGGCAAAGGTCAGTTCTTCGTCCTCGTCCAGTCCGCACTTGTTCTGCAGGATGGTCTTTACCTGGTCCATGTAGCAGAGTGCGTCAACGAGTCCGTTGTTCAGGCTCATGCCTGGTGTGGAGAATGCAGTCTGTGTGTCTGCCAGTGTGTTGAGGCGAGTTGCGTCCATGTGGCGGCTTTCTGCCACTTCCTGTAGCATATTGTTCCAGATGCTGGTGAGGTATGATGTTACTTGCTCGCGATTGGCTGGCGACATCTCTGATGCTATGAAGGGCTCTACGGCGCTCTTATATGTACCAACCTTGAATACCTGCATCTTGATGCCCAGCTTGTCCATAACGTCCTTGTAGAACATCAGTTCGGTGGCCATACCGTTGAACTCTACCACGCCTTCGGGATTGAGCAGAATGGAGTCTGCCACAGATGCCAGATAGTAGGCTGTCTTGCTGTACGAGTCGCCATAGGCTACTATCCACTTGCCGCTCTTCTTGAATTCGAGCAGTGCCTGGCGCAATTCCTGTGCCATGGCTGGCTGTGTGGCCAGTGATGAACCGCAGAGGAATACGCCCTTGATTTTGTCACTCTTGGCTGCCTTCTTCAGTGCCAGCAGTGCGTCTTCCAGCGACTGTGTGGCTGCCATGTCGCCCAAGAGGGCTGCGAAGGGGTTTTCGTCGGCGCGCTCTGTCAGTTCGCCTGCCATGTCAATTTTTAGGATGCTGCCGTCCTTGATGGGGGCTGTCACTCCCTGTGTGGCTATCATTCCAGCGACAGAGACTATGCTTATCACTGAGAAGATGATTAGCGTGATGAATATACCCACCACTGTGGCGAAGGTATACTTTACAAAACTTTTCATACTTTGTCTATCTTTTTTTAACTTTTTTAATTTTTGCGCGACAAAGTTACACCTTTTTTATAAAATATGTAAGAAAAATGATAAAAAAGCGAGGAGGGAGGAGCGAGGAGGGATGAGCGAGGAGCAATTAGAGATTAGAGAGGACGGGAGAGGATATGAGAGGAGCAGCGATTGTGTAATGTAATGTGTAATGCTCTGCGAGGGTATCAGACTATTCAGAGTAATCAGAGTAATCAGAGTAATCAGAGTAATCAGAGTAATCAGACCAATCAGAGTACCCCCCTGAGGGGATACTCTGACGCTGGAGAGAGGGGGAGCGAGGGCTACTCGGCTGGTGCTGTGGCTTCGCTGTCGGGGGCAGATGGTGTGGATGGGGTGGCAGGCTCATCGGGGGCAGAGGGGGTGTCTGTGGCCTTGGCCATGCGCTGGTTGTAGGAGATGTTTGCCTCGGCAAGGATAGCGTTGACGGTGAGGATGTATGCCTCGATGCTGTCAGAGGGGGTTACCACGTTGTGGGCGAATGCCACGGTGGTGATGTACTTGTAGATAGTGTCCATCTCCTGGCGGATGGTGGTGCTGTCCACTACTTTGTTGGCGGTGCGTGCCTGGGTGCGCTGCTCCAGAATGACCTTGTACTGTGCGTTCTTGAGGGTGAGCGTCTCCACATAGTCGGAGAGGGACAGTGCTGCCAGATGGTCCTGCATACCGTCCTGCGCCAGGTCAATGAGCATGCCGTCGATGGTGGCTGTCTTTTGTGGTGCTGGCTGATTGTAGAAGCCTACGTAGGGCTTGAGAACGGTGTACAGTGCAGTGGCTGCTGCTGCCTTGGCGGCAATGGGCAGGGTGAGTGCATTGCGCACGGTGGTGATGATGTACTGACCCAGTGTGCTGCGCTCTATGTCAATGGCTTGCAACTTTTGTGTCTCTGGCAATGCAGTGGTGCGTGCCACGTTGTTTTGCAACTGGGTGTGCAACTGGCGCATGCGTGCCAGGTCTTCCTCCTGCAGATGCAGAGTCTCGGCTCCTGCGGCCGTGGTCTGGGAGAGGAAACGGTCCATGAGATTGACGTACTCGGGACCGTTGAACTTGTGGAAACTGAGTTCCTGGAAATAGGTAATGTTTTTCATGGTTGGAGAGAGTTTTTTTTGGCCCCCACCCTTTCAGTCCCAGAATGGGAGGTGACGTGCTGTGTGCTCGGATGGGGTTTTGGGTTAGAGAATCAGTGAATTAGGGTTTCTGAATTGTCTGAGTAATCTGAGTAATCGCTCGTCGCTAATCGCTAGTCGTTCATCGCTAATCGCTCATCGCTAATCTCCCTACATACAGCTCTGTGCCCCGAAGGTGGTAAGGATGGCTGTGAGGATGGTGATTAGAATGTTGAGGATTTTTCCCCAGGTGGAATTGTTGTTGAATGTTCCCATAGTGTTTTTAGATTTGAGGGTTAGTTGGTTTCGTGGTTAGAGCGCTCTGTTGTGATTTTCTGATGCAAAGGTAGGGAATTATTTTTTGTGAGTCATAATTATGGTTGGTTATGCCGAGGATTGTTTTTTTTTGGGGGGGAGACCTTGTGTACCAATTGTGCCTCTATTACCTTGTGTACCTTGGTTACCTTGAGTACCTGAAAGACCTTGAGTTCCTTGGTATCCTTGATGT
>JAFOCV010000072.1 GCA_017381015.1 Bacteroidaceae bacterium | reverse complement strand
GTCCATGTAAAGAGAAGAATGGTAGTCTTATTAAGAGTGTGCGAGATGATTATTTATTCCTCATCGGGTTTGAGGTTCTCTAAGTCCAGAATGTGCAATTGGAGAGCACGAGTGACCAGGCGTGTAGCATTGACACCTGTACGTTCGCTATCAGGAAAGAGACGATTAATCAGGTCCACTTGTCTCTTTTCCAAGCTCTTGGCACCGAATGGCATACCTTTCAGGTTGGCTATCATATCCTTGGTGTAACCCAGCGCCAAATGGCGCAGATAGCGCTCGTCATATTCATCTATATCATAATCTATGAGAGCATCGCTATGGTGAACCTCGCTTAGAACACTCTTGCGATATCGCACCATTATCTTCTCCAGAATGGGTTCGTTGAAAACCATCTTTCTACCATGCATTACCATCTGAACATCGTCACGCTGAAGCAGATTGCCTGTTTTCAGAATGATACCATCAGCACCAGCAGAGAGAGCTTCTATCCATAGGCGCTCATTGAGTATCTCGCCGGTAAAGATAAGTATCTTGAGAGCGCTATACCTCTCTCGCAACTGGCGACAGATGTCTATACCCACGGTGGTACTACCGCCAAGCCCCAAGTCCAGAAGCACCATATCAGGGATTTCCTTGCGCATGAGCTTCCATAATTCGGCCTCGTTCTGAGCTGTCCCGATGATAGTGGCTTCGGGAATCTCGTATTTGAAAATATGCTCAGTGCCTTTTAGTTCCAACTGAACGTCTTCGACGATAATAACTTTGAATTCTTCCATAGTGTTATGATGATTTCATTATTTTCTACATATAGTCTTAAGCCAGGGAATCCACATGCAGCATCGTGCATACGTACTATCTCTCTTGCCACAAAGGCATCCAGATTGCCTGCTTCCAGGGTAAAGAGATTGTCGGGGATGGAATGAGTGTTTGACTTAATCCTTATCTCCTGAATTTTCCCTTTGTCAGAGGTAGATATTTCCACGGGGATACCAGAGATTGCCGACATGATGCGACGCTTCAATTCAAACAAAACGCTCTCGTCCAATACTATCTTGAAAGCCGTTTGCCTCTGTGCTTGTTCCAGAAGTATAGTGTACACCTCATTATAATATGCCATAAGTTGGTGCAGGTCGGCCATATCCACATTGGCATATTGTGTCAACTGCTGTATACGAGCAGGGTAATACATTGTTTCGTGTTTGATGGTGGACAGACAATTGGCCAGGATTCTATTCTGAATATGCACTCTGTCCAACTCGTATTGTGTCTTATCATGAAGCTCTTGTTGCAGAATGAGCTGATCTGAATATATCTGCATTTCCTTACGGCGCTGACTTGAACGACGTACCGCCAGTACTAGCGACACAAGTGAACAGAGCGTAAGAATCACCATAACGAATTGTGACCAATTGGTTTCCGTCTCTAGCATGTGTAGACGCTCAGCATAGACGGAGAGGTTGGGGTCAGAGGTATTGATACGATAGAGTTGGAGGTATTGAGCATTGTAATGCTCGTACTTGTCCCACAGGTTCATTGCTTGGCTGGCTATGGCCATCTGATTGGCTATCTCCATTCTGAGCAAGGTACTGTCCAAGGGGACTTGTTGCTCAGCCATCAGACCATACTGATATGCCTCCTCATGCTTGTACTGAAAGTTGCGTGTGTACATCAACTGATAGTTTTCATAAGCAGACTGATAATCTGCATTCGCTTGGCCAAGTAGTGATGTACACAAGCATATTAGCAATGACAATACACGTGGCAATCTAAACCAGAAACGACTCCCCTTACCCAAAGTGCTCTCAACTCCAAAATCACACTCTTGAAAACGATCAGAGAGCTTCTTCATATTGTTGATGATACCCTTGCAATTCATCAAACCAAAGCCGAATCTATTAGTCTTCTGTTTCTCTTCATCTACATGAGGCGTGGATGATTTAATACGGAATACCTTACTGTTATTGATTTTGTCAACATCCTCCTGGCTTAATCCGCAACCTGTATCCTTTATGGAAATCTCTACCACGGATTCATTAGCGGTAACTTCGATACTGATGACACCACCTTCGGGTGTGAACTTGCGAGCGTTGTCACACAATGTATGTATCATAAACAATGTCAAAGCACGGTCGGCCTTAACGGAATAATCTACATTGGGAACATTCAGAGTGAGTCCTTCGCGTTGATAAGTGTTCTTGCTCTTGGCAATAGTATCCAGAAGGGGTTGCAGAGGGAAGGTGCTAATATTCATAGCCACTTGTCCGCGCTTTAGCTGAATCCATTCCGTTAAAATGCCATTGATGCGGAGTATCTCTGTGGCCAATTCTCCCACATACTCTGCGTCATGGGTGTGAAGCATTCTGTTGATATAGGGCACTACGTTTTCGGCAAAACTCACCTTGGCTCTTCGCTCTATGTTGATGAGCTTTCTCTTGGCCAATTGCAGTTCCTTGGCACTAGTTTCGTCTTTCAGAGCTTGAAGGGCTTCGTCTGCCTCGCGCTCTTGCCTGATATTGTGTTTCTTAACTTTTCTCAACAAGAACCAAAAGGCTATTGAGAGCACCATGAAAACGGCAATGATAAATGAAAGATTGATGTAGAGCCTGTTGTTGTACGTTTGCAACTCCTCGGCACGTGCCTCTTCTTCCAGATTCTGACGCATAGCATCCCAAAGGGTGAGATAGTTTCTTCTTGCGTCATAGGCCATTTCCAGATTGCCTAAAGCACTATAAACCAAAGACAACCTTTCATATATACGAGCTTCCCAATAGGACACCTTTCTGCTCTCAATATCATGGTGGCGATTGATGATATCTATTGCTTCATTAAGAGGAATCAGTGCATCTTGATACCTTTGCTGACGGAATAATATTTCTGCCTTGGTGCGCAATACGTTAGCCATCTGAAACCAATCGCCATACTCGCTAAAGACCTTAAATGAATAGTTGGCAAGCATCAGTGGCAAGGAGTCCATCATAGCCACTCCATTGATGGTGGAATATTGTCCCACCAAATAATCCATACTACCACCACGCTGATTGACCAGCCATGATCTTTGCTCTGGCGTCTCCACCATCTTGGATAATGACTGAAGAGCATTGGCATGGAAATACTTATTTCTGGAACGCTTGGCTATGGTGATGATGTGCATCAGATGATCAAACTCCTGTATCCTCACTTTGTCACTATCACCGGTGAGAATACCACCTACGCTGAGCATGTACATGTAGTTAATCCACTGAGACGTATCTCGAGGTACGTGCATGTACTCTTCGGCATTCTTTAACTGAAGGCGTGATGCAGGCAGATTGTGTGAATAGAGGTAGAACGTAGATGCAATTATGTGCATTTCTGTACGCGCATATTGCAATCTGGCCAGAAGATGGGGAGACAGGAGATGCTCCTCTTCTTCTATTCTTTTCAATCTACGTTCTGCATTATGCCATGCTCGGTAAAAGGTACGAAATTCTGATGTTCGTTGTGTTATCTTCATGCGCATAATATCAGCACACAAGAGCTCCACCTGATTATTCGTGAGCGAGTCCACCTTCCTCAGCAGGCGCTGAGCTTCGGTGTATCGCATCTGTTGATAGTGAGCAAAGGCTATATGGCTGATTGCTTCTGCCTGACCATCAGGGTAATCTGCTGATAATTCGTATGCTTGATTGGCATACTTCAAGGAAGAATCCACATCTGTATATCTCAAATTGTATGCCTTGCGATTCATAGCATCAGGCACACTAGTATCATCTCGCTTACACGATAGGAATACTAATGAAAGTAATATGATGATGTATATGGTTCCTTGGCGCATAGGATAATAAATGATGGGTTACGACGAACCTAAACGCTTGTATGTAGTACCAACCTCCTTTCCCGTATTAGGTACATGTACGGGAGAATTTGATTGGGTATCGTTTTTTTGTATTTTATCAAGCAGAGCATCAATTTCTTCAAACTTACCACCCATATTCAGATTGAGATATATTCGGTACAAGGGATTGCCCCATCGCTGAATGTTATCAGGTGAGAGTTCGCGTACTTTTTCCATTGGCTCCAATGCTCTACGATAGTATTGTCTGCGCTTGGCCGCATTGGTTTCTGTCAAGGCTAGATTGAGCAGGGAAATACCTTTATTGTATAGGCCATCGATATTGTTTGGTTCGCGTAAAAGGCATTCTTCACTCATGCTGATACATTTCTCATAGTCATTTTGCTCTAGTGCAAACATGCTCAATGCAAACCAATATACAGCTCGGTCGGCATCGGTACGGAGTAATGAATCCGTGCGCAACAAACCTCTCTCTATCTGACCATGACGCATATAATAATCCATCAGATTGAGAAAGAAATAATTGTAACCAGGATATGTGTCTACGGATTCTTCTATTAGTTTTAGCCACGAAACACTGTCACCTAGTTGTATATAGCTACGAGCCTTGTATTCCAAAAGGGCAGGACGGTCTTCTTTCTTAGATAGGCTTACGGCTTGGTCAACGTGCTTTAAGACTTTTTCTGCACTGTTTGCATTCATGCCACAAACCGTTGCCCAATATGATACACGACCCAGAACGCTATCTAAATCTGTAGTATGGGTTTTCAGAAACATATCAAAGTATTTGAATGCTTCTTCCCAATTATTTTTGCGCAAATTGTAGATTCCTCCGCCAAGGAGATTTTCTCTATGCAATGAACGGAGTCTTATATTTTTATTCTCAAACTTTTTCTTCTCGTCAACAGAGTCGCTTTGCAAGGTATAACCATATACTTTCAATATGGTCTGATATAGTTTGAGAGTATCTATATTCTGTTTGAGGTAGGCCTTCATGTTGAGACCTTCGTTGAGATTATTTTGTAGCAGGGCACAAATATGATATCCCTCTGCTTTAGACTTTTTGGTAGTAGTGGGACGAGACAAACTATCTATCAAGATTCTTTCTATGTTCTCTTGTCCAGAACTATTCTTGATAGCTAAATGTGCCTCCTTGAATCTCTTCTTCAACGTAACCTTCTTTTTGGCTTCTACGGATGAAGCAGAGAATATTAGTAGGAATGATATAAGAAATAGTCTTATCATCTGTTGGAAATAATGTAACTAGTAGATACTATATCAATATTATTCTATCTGCATGTATTATACCTAGTTGATTTACCATGCTTGGATGTGAGAAATGTTATTGGTACATCCTATTCAATATATATAAGGTAAAATACTCAAGGGGGAAAAAGAGAGCGATTGTCGCAATTGCTAAACACTGCGGCAATCGCTCTGATTTAATCAATTATCTGTATCGGTATTGCTAGATTACTTTGTGATGTAGGCATCCATTTCAGCAGCGGCCTCCTTCTTGCCGATGTTGTTGTAGATAACCTTCAAAGGACTTGCCCACTTGCTAGCATCCTCAGTCTCCATCTCTCTGTACTTCTCGAAGTAGGGAGCTGCCTTGCTGAAGAATGACTTAACTTCATCGGTAGCCTTGTTGATTTCAGCCTGAGACTTCATCTTCTTACCGCTGATAGCACGAGCCTTGGTCAAAGCAATCTGATAGTAGCAATAAGCACAGTTGTATACACCATCAGCAAACTCGGGGTCAATATCGATAGACTTCTGGAAGTAAACGATAGCATTCTCAAAGTCCTCGTTGGCATAGTATGCGAAACCACGGCAATAGTTAGCCATCTTGTTATCAGGATACTTTTCTACCAACTCCTTGGTGTAAGCATCAACAGCCTCCTTGTTCACACTGTTGAAGTGAGACATCAACTGCTGCATACCGATTTCACCAACCTCGCTATTGGGAGAAAGGGCAATCATTTCCTTAATAGCTACAATCCATTCCTCGGTCTTACCCTGATCCTTCAACATCTGAGGCTTAGCACGCAATACAAAGTTGTGGCTATCCTTGTTGTCAAACTGAAGAGCAAGATCATAGTACTTGTTCATCAAGTCAGCATTCTTCTCGTTGAAGGCGGTGTAGAAGATATTGAATGCAAACTGAGCTGCGGGGTATTCAGGGTTGTTTACAATCTCATTGTTTGCCATCTCGGGATACTTAGTTGTAAAGTTAACATAAGCATCAAGAGCCTTCTCTGCACCAGCCAAATCCTTAGCCTCAATGCAGAACTGACACAAGTAAGCAAAATAAGCGTGAGTCTTGGGGAACTTTGCATTGACTTCCTTCAATACGGCACCCTGAATCTGATCATCGGGCTTACCGTATGTCAACTGGCCATGACAAGCCTCAGGAATAGAGAAAATAGCTGCTGTGAGGGCTTCACGATTGTAGCTCTGCTTCTTAGATGCGCTTACCAATTCCTTGTTAAGCACCTGAGTAGCCATGTTGTCCAAAGCCTTGTATGCATCAAACTTCTTATTGTCTTTGATGTACTCAGTAGCAAGAGCCTCATTCAAAGAAGCCATACCCTGAATTGACAAAGTCTGAATCTGTGCCTCATTCTCAACGATTAGCTTATCGTTAGACTTATCGCCCTTTTGCTTCTCCATCTGGATAGCCTGGAAAAGAGTCATTACCTGTGTGTTACAAGCCATACCATCGCTAAGAGCATCATTAGCCTTTTTGGTAGCTTCCTTCAAAGCTGCCTTTGCAGCCTTTGCTGCAGCCTTCTCCTCTGGAGTTTGAGCCATTACACTGCCTGTGAACATTGCCAAGGCAAGTGAGAAAATGATTTTCTTCATAATAATCTGTTTTAGTGGTTAAGTTAACTTATTTTCTTGATTAATATTAACTATGGATAATTTATTCCTGAGTGTTGTTTTGTTGCTCAGTGGGTGCCTCGGTGTTCTCTACTACCTGCTCAGATGTTTCTGACAAGACGATTTCTTCTTCATCTTCTGAGCGTGGAACTACACACACATGGGCAATGCTATCACCTCTCTTCTTCAATTCGATGACCTTAGTGCCCTGAGTAGCACGATTCTTAGTTTCCTTGATATCGTCTACGTGCAAGCGGATTACGGTGCCAGACTTGTTGATAATCATCAAATCGTCTTCCTCGGTAACCACCTGTAGGGTAACTAGCTTGCTTTCTTCTGCAAGGTTCATTGCCTTCACACCCTTAGCATGACGATTGGTCTTGCGATAAGCCTCTACTGAAGTGTACTTACCCCAACCCTTATCGCTCATAACCAAGATACTTTCGTTATCAGGATCATTGATTACTGCCATGCCGATTACCTCGTCTTCGCCATCGTTGTCCAGTACGATACTTTGTACACCGGTACTTACACGACCCATAGTACGTACATCGCTCTCGTTGAAGCGAACAGCACGACCATTGCGGTTTGCCACGATGATTTCATCGGTACCATTGGTCAGGTTAACTGCAATAACCTTGTCCTCTTCACGAATATTGATAGCGTTTACACCATTTGTACGAGGACGGCTGTACTCTGTCAAACAAGTCTTCTTGATAATACCATCCTTGGTGGCAAATACTACATAATGTGACTTGCAGAAGTCGGGATCCTGCAGTTTGCGGATTAGCAAGCATGCCTGAACTTTATCTCCTGGTTCAATCTGTAGGAGGTTCTGAATGGCACGACCCTTGTTTTGCTTGGTACCTTCGGGAATATCATATACTCTCAACCAATAGCAACGACCACGGTCAGTGAAGAACATCATGGTATTGTGCATTGTACCGGTATAGATATGCTCGATGAAGTCGTTGTCGCGAGTTGCAGAGCCCTTGGAACCAATACCACCACGACCCTGAGCACGGAATTCTGCCAATGGTGTACGCTTGATATAACCCATGTGGCTGATGGTTACTACCACCTCGTCGTCGGCATAGAAGTCCTCGGCATTGAATTCTTCTGCGCTGGGCATAATCTGTGTCTTACGCTCATCAGAATACTTCTCCTTAACCTCGATCAGCTCATCCTTGATCACCTGACGGCACAGATTGTCATCGGTAAGAATCTGATTGAAGTATGCAATCTTTGCCTGAAGTTCGTCGTACTCGTTGTGCAAGTCTTCCTGACGAAGACCGGTCAACTGGCTCAAGCGCATATCCACGATAGCCTTTGACTGGAGTTCGTCCAAATTGAATCTGCTCTCCAGGTTACGCTGAGCATCAGCAGGTGTCTGGCTGGCACGAATGATACGTACTACCTCGTCAATGTTGTCACTTGCAATGATTAGACCTTCCAGGATGTGTGCACGTTCTTCAGCCTTGCGCAAATCAAACTTGGTGCGACGTATTACCACCTCGTGGCGATGCTCTACGAAGTTGCTGATACAATCCTTCAGTGTGAGCAAGCGAGGACGACCCTTCACCAATGCGATGGCATTTACGCTGAAGCTTGTCTGTAAGGAAGTCATCTTGAATAGCTTGTTCAAAACGACACGAGCATTAGCATCGCGCTTAACATCCACTACGATGCGCATACCCTCGCGGTCGCTCTCGTCATTGGCATTGCTGATACCATCCAATCTGCCGTCCTTCATCAGGTTGGCAATGTCTTCAATCAACTGGGCCTTATTTACACCGTAGGGAATTTCGGTGATAACAATCTTGTCGTGCTGGTCAGTAGCTTCGATATCAGCCTTGGCACGCATGATCACACGACCACGACCAGTTTCGTAAGCGTCCTTGATGCCCTGCAAGCCCATGATATAGGCACCTGTGGGGAAGTCGGGACCTTTCACATATTGCATCAAGCCCTCTACGTCCATCTCTGGATTGTCAACGTATGCCACACAAGCATCAATTACCTCACCCAGATTGTGAGTAGGAATGTTTGTGGCCATACCTACGGCAATACCGGTAGCACCATTTACCAAAAGGTTGGGAATACGAGTGGGCATTACGGTGGGTTCCTGCAAGGTATCGTCAAAGTTGTTGGTCATATTGACGGTTTCCTTTTCCAAGTCCTCCATCATTGCCTCACCCATCATTGACAAACGAGCCTCGGTGTAACGCATAGCTGCTGCGCCGTCACCATCGACAGAACCAAAGTTACCCTGTCCGTCAATCAATGTGTAACGCATGTTCCAGCTCTGAGCCATACGAACCAATGCACCATACACTGAACTATCGCCATGGGGGTGATATTTACCCAGTACCTCACCCACGATACGGGCACTCTTCTTGTAGGGCTTGTTGTGAGTATTACCCAAACCCTCCATACCATAAAGGATGCGTCGATGTACGGGCTTGAAGCCGTCACGCACATCGGGCAATGCTCTTGCTACGATGACACTCATCGAGTAGTCAATGTAACTTTTCCTCATCTCGGACTCAATGTCCACTTTGATGATTCTTTCTTGATCTTCCATTTATAAATTTTTAGTATTATTTCTTTTTTGAGGGCTTTTATACCCATTTCACGCGCAAATTTAGCCTTTTTTTGGCATTTAGACAAGAAATAGACGATAAATCGCACTCATTTTCAATTTTAGAAAACGAATGCGATTATCTGTTTGATGACTGAAATACGCCTGAAAATGCTAATTTTTGTAGCTCGAAATACTGTCTTAAATGCGAGTTGTGAATGATTATCGGAATTACGATGGGGATTATAATCGTGGCAGAATTAACCTATCTTCGTAAGTCTTGCCAAGTAATCATAGTTGTTTCCATCAGTGATTTTCTCACAAGCAAAACCGTGTTGATGAGCACAGGAAACGAGTGTTTCAAAGTCGATGTACAACCAATCAAATTTCTCACCCTTGATGCCACGATACTGCATGCGATAATCCAATTCTCCATAATAACCATCCTCTGGGTCAAGGTCCAGATTGCCATCTTCATCTTCAAAGACATATCTGATATCGGAAGAGTCCAGCAGAACCTGTCCGCCAGGTGCCAGGAGTTGCTTTACACGCACGAAATAGTTGGGCAGAGCCTCCAGTTTACCAACGATTCCTATGCCGTTCATAGCCATGAGAATGGTGTCAAATTGCTCCTGAAAAGTTTCGTCAAAGAAGTTGACCAGACGTGCATTCACGCCGCGCTCCTTCATCACCTCCACCGATATCTCGGAAATATCTATGGCAACGACATCCATGCCACGCTTCTGCAACTCCAATGAATGACAACCGGAACCTGCACCTACATCAAGCACCCTACCTTTGCACAGCTTGATAGCTTCCTGCTCCTGCACGGGCATTTCGTCAAAGGTGCGAAAGAGAGTGTCCACGGGAATCTCGTCCTCATAGAATTGGCTGGAGAATACTCTCAACTTTGCTGCCCTACCCTTCTTGTGATACTCAGCAATAGCGTGCCCCATTGGGTCTTTCTGTGTCTGTGTTGTATTGTTCATCTTAAAGTCTTTTCTAAAAACATTTATTTATTATTTTTTAATATCACGCTAATCGTTTCTTTTCTCACGCCAATCGTTTATTTTTATCTCACGCAAAGCCGCAAAGTATCGCGAAGTTTTAATTTTAAGAACTATTTCTTTGCGTCTCTTTGCGCCTTTGCGTGCGACCAGATATATCACACGCCAATCGTTTCTTATCTCACGCAAAGCCGCAAAGTATCGCGAAGTTTTAATTTTAAGAAATATTTCTTTGCGCCTCTTTGCGTCTTTGCGTGAGACCAAGAATAATTTTCTGCGTGAGATAATAATAACCTCTGCGTGAGATTGCGTGAGACCAAGACGTTATTCTTCGTAGTTGTTTACAATTCGGTGTATACCTTCTTTGAGGTAAACTGTATTGAAATTGATGAGTAGTCCTATGGTTTTATCCAATAATCTCAGATAGGTGAGCAATTGTTTATAGTGTACTGGTTGGACATTCTCCACCGACTTCAATTCAATGATGACCGTATCATCCACGATAATATCGGCCTTCAAATCTTCACCGATACATACACCTTTATACATTATATTGACAGGAACCTCCGAAGTAACCTTGAATCCCTTCAATGTCAACTCCTGCATCAAGGCCTTATGATACACCGATTCCAGCAGCCCAGGTCCCAATACCTTATGTACCTCGTAGGCACAACCAATTATGTCATAAGTAATATCCTTCATATCATTACTCTTTTAATAATTCCATTTCATATTTTATCTCACGCTAATCGTTTATTTATCTCACGCTAATCAGTTTTTATATCTCACGCAAAGCCGCAAAGTTTCGCAAAGTTTTAATTTTAAGAAATATTTCTTTGCGCCTCTTTGCGCCTTTGCGTGAGACCAAATATTACCACTCGCTAATTGTTTTTATCTCACGCAAAGCCGCAAAGTATCGCGAAGATTTTTTTTAAGAAATATTTCTTTGCGTCTCTTTGCGCCTTTGCGTGAGACCAAGAATAATTCTCTGCGTGAAACAGAACCATTCACAACCGCCAGCGACCAACGTCGCCCCTCTTTCTCAGCTGGCGCTGTCTGTCGCCGACGGTGCGTTTATACTTACGTTCGAAGAGCTTGAAGAGCCCCGAGTAGTCGCTATAGCCACAGCGGCGGGCTACGTCACGCATTTCCAAGTCGGTGAAGCGCAGCAGGTCGTCAGCCAGTCGCAGACGAATGGCTTCGTGCAAACTCTCATAGTCCATGCCAGTCAGCAAGAGGCAGAAGACCGAAAACTCTCTCATATCCACTCCCAACTTATTTCTGAGAGTATTCACCGTATAGTGCTCGCTCAGACAAACTATCTGCAGGAAGCGGTCCATCAGATGAATACCCGTGGGAGACATGTTGCGCTCCACGGGGCGGTAAAGCGCTTGCCCCGTAACGGAGTCAAAGTAGCGCTCAGCGGAGAAGGGCGAAATGTAAAGCTCGTCCAACGAGAATTGGGGTGTAAAACCAGTATTCATAGCCATAAAACGTATTATTGCGGCACCAAGGTATAAAAAATCCTGCTTACCTACAACTATATCCAAAGAAAAATCATCTTAAAAAGTTTCCGCTCTCTCGATATCGGACATTTCCACCGCCGAAGAAGTTGCCGATATCGGGATATGCGACATTTCCACCACCGTGGAAGTTTCCGCTCTCTCGATATCGGACATTTCCACCACCGAGGAAGTTGCCGATATTGAGATATGCGACATTTCTACCACCGAGGAAGTTGCCGATATCGAGATATGCGACATTTCCATCATAGAGGAAGTTGCCGCAAAAATATTTGCGGACATTTCCCCGATCATTTCGGCCTGAAAGGCCATCGAGCTCTAAGCCCAGGGCAAGCGAACGCATGTGAGCGACACCCTGGGTATCCATCCCCGCGGACGTTGCGCCCTGAAAGGGCAAAAGCCCTAAACCACGTTGCCCATCATATCGCTTTTGCCCTTTCAGGGCGCCATCCGGTATGCCATTCCACCCAGGGCGCCGTTCCCTTCGGTCACTTGCCCTGGGCTTGGTGCTACTGCCCCGTTGGGGCGTCTCTTCGGAATGTCATTCTCCGACAATTGAACCACTACCGTTGGGGCGTCCATGCGGATTGGCATTCTCCGACAATTGAACCACTACCGTTGGGGCGTGACCTTCGGATTAGCATTCACCTACAATTGCATCTCTATCATTGGGGCATTCCTGCGGATTGGCATTCAATTTTAATTGGTTACGCCGCATTAGTCACTAAATACGTATCGCTCGTCGTACTCGATTCCGTATAACTTTAACAATTGCAAATACTCATCTTTGAATGAGACCTTTGCATGATGTTCACGCTGATTGTTTACGTACGTTACAGTTTTGTCTATTACGGATTGACTTACTGAAAATACGGCATACCCATTCTGCCACGCAAACCATTTGTAACCTTCATCCAACGTTTTTATCCAACGACTACTATTCCGCTTCAATTCTTCAACCAAATGCGCAATGGTCATCTCGCGCGACAACGTACAAACGACATGCACATGGTCGGGCATACCACCAACACGAATAACCTTACATCCCGTATTGTTTACCAATTGACCAATGTAACTATGCATGCGTTCCATATGTTCTTCCTTAATCTTAGGACTCGTCGTTTTGATATGAAACACAACATGCAAATATACCTTACTTAACGATTGTGCCATATTGTCATGTTTAATATTTTGCTTTTGCCCTTTCAGGGCGTCATTCCGTGTACCATACCACCCAGGGCGCCGTTCCCTTCGGTCACTTGCCCTGGGCTTGGTGCTGCTGCCCCTTTGGGGCGTGACTGGTGGATTAGCATCCAATGATAATTGTCCTCTAACCTTTTGGGCGTACCTGCGGATTTAACTCATCATAATTTGCGTCAAATACAGAAAAGCGCAAATGATTTCGTACTCAACTGATCGAATATGAGCTAGGAATTGGGTATACAATATATATAATATAAGGGTCAGAGAGCTGGGGGAGCTCAGGCAAACTCTGATAGTTCCAGCCAGCGCATGGATTTCTCGTCCAGCTCGTCGTTGAGCAGGGGCAGACGCTTGGACATGGCTGTTATCTCGTCCACACTGATGGTGCCACTGCTGAGGGCTTCTTCTATCTGTGCCTTCTCTGTCTCGAGCGCTTCAATGTCTCTTTCCAATTGTTCAAACTCTTGCTTTTCCTTGAAGGTGAGTTTGCGCTTCTTCTCGGTGAGGCGTGGCTTGCCATTGGCTGTGGTGGAAATGTTGGAAGAAGAAGACGCGGAGGGCGATGACTTCTCCTTGGCATTCTCAGCACGGGCAAGTGCCTGCTCGGCATCACGGTATTGGGTGTAGTTGCCAGGAAAGTCCTTAATCTCGCCATTGCCCTTGAAGACGAGCAGATGGTCCACCACCTTGTCCATGAAATAGCGGTCGTGCGAGACGATGATGACGCAGCCCTTGAAGTCCTGAAGGTATTGCTCCAGAATCTGCAGTGTGACGATGTCCATGTCGTTGGTGGGCTCGTCCAGGATGAGGAAATTGGGATTCTGCATGAGCACTATGCACAATTGCAAGCGACGGCGCTCGCCACCAGAGAGCTTGTAGATATAGTTCTGCTGCTGGAGGGGAGAGAACATAAAGTGCTGAAGGAACTGCATGGCGCTGAGATGCTTGCCACCACCCAGGTCCACGTATTCTGCCACACGGCGCACGGCATCGATTACTTTCATATTCTCGTCCACCTGCATTGCATCCTGGCTGAAATATCCAAACTTGACCGTCTCGCCAATGACAAAGCGACCGGAATCTGGGGCGCACTCGCCAAGGAGCAACTTGAGGAAAGTACTCTTACCCGTACCATTGTTGCCAATGATGCCCATCTTCTCATAGCGAGAGAAATTGTAGTAGAAATCCTTCAGGATGACGAGCTCTTCCCTGCCCTCGCTGGCTGGGAATGACTTGCTCACGTACTCGGCTTCGAATATCTTGCTGCCTATGTAGGTGCTATTGACCTGCAGGCGTAGCTTCTCCTCCTCGATATGGCGTTTGGCTTTCTTTTCCAATTCATAGAAAGCTTCCTCGCGGTAACGGGCCTTGTGGCTACGAGCCTGAGGAGTGGAGCGCATCCATTCCAGTTCGGTACGATAAAGATTGTTAGCGCGTGCTATCTCTGCCTTGGCATTGTCTATGCGCTCCTGGCGCTTCTCCAGGTAATATGCATAATTGCCACGATAGGTGAAGAGTGTCTGTTCGTCCATCTCCACAATCAGGTTGCACACACGGTCAAGGAAATAACGGTCGTGAGTAACCATGAGCAGGGTCATGCACTGACGACCGAGATAGCCTTCCAACCACTCTATCATCTCCAGGTCAAGATGGTTGGTGGGCTCGTCCAGGATGAGCAAATCAGGATTCTGAATGAGCACATTGGCAAGGGCCACACGCTTGACCTGTCCGCCGGAGAGAACGCCCATCTTGCGCGAAGTGTCGCCAATCTTCAGCTTGCCCAGAATTTGCTTGCTACGAACCTCTAGGTCTAGTGCCTCCTCGGAATCGTCCTTGTCCTGCTTGGCATGCCAAAAACAAGCATCCAAAACAGTCATCTCTGGGGGAAATTGTGGCATCTGGCGCAGGTATCCCACACGGATGCCACTACGGAGAATTACCTCGCCATCATCGGCGGTGTCTTCGCCTGCAAGGATATTGAGCAAGGTGGTCTTGCCCGTACCATTCTGTGCAATAAGTCCTACACGCTGACCCTCACCAATACCGAGGGTAATATTACTAAAAAGAGTCTTGTCGCCTACTCTTCTTGTCAATTCATTTGCTTGGAGAAATACTTTCATAGCGCAAAATTACTAATAAGTTTCAAAAAAATAAGCAAAACGTGTATGTATTTTCAGAAAATGTCATAACTTTGCGTTGTAAAAAAGTGACAGAAACCAAGATTTAGGTTTCACATTTTTCCCAAAAATTTTCTTTATGCATACAAAAAGTCAATTAGAGTCCATGAGCATGGACGAATTGAAATCACTGGCATCAAATATTGGAGCTGAACCAAGCGAAGAAAAAATCACCCTTGTCTATAATATAATAGATAAGGAAAGCGAAGTAGGTTCGAAGGAACTTGTTGCTAGTGAACAACCCAAGAAGCGCGGACGCAAATCCAAGGCAGAGAAGGAGGCAGAAAAGGCTTCCGAGGAGAAGGCCGTAGATACAAATGAACCAGTTGCTGAGGCTAATACCGAAGAAGCGCCACAACCCAAAAAGCGCGGCAGAAAACCAAAGGCAGAAAAGGCTGAAGATGCTACCCCATCAACAGAAGAAAAGCCCGCTACAGCAGAAAATCCTGCTCAGGAGGAAAAAGCACCCAAGAAGCGTGGCAGAAAGCCCAAGGCTGAGGTAGAAGAAAAAGCCCAGGTGGAAACCACGGTTGAGGCTCCTGCTAAAGAGGAGGCGAAAGAGGAAAAGGCTCCCGCTGCTCAACCAAACGAGTCTTCCGTGTTCAAGATTATACGCGATATTCGTCCTTCTTCTGATATCATAGCCCAAATTCAGGCAGATATTCAAAAACAGATGGAGCAGGCACAGCCAGAAGAGGCACCTGTGGCAAAACCCGAGGAGAAGACATATACATTTAACGACTTGCTCACGGCTGAAGGTGTACTGGAGATTTGTAGTGACAACCCTTATGGATTCCTTCGCTCATCAGATTTCAACTACATGCCTTCGCCCGATGATATTCAAATCTCCAATCAGCAGATTAAGGCTTACGGTTTGAAAACTGGCGACGTGGTCAAGGGTACTATCATCATGCCCACTCGTGGCGAGAGATATTACACCGTTGGCAAGATTCTGAGCATCAATGGTTGTGACCCTCGTGTGATTAGAGACCGTTCTCCATTTGAAAATCTTACCCCACTTTTCCCCGACGAGAAATTCAATCTTTGCACCGGTGTCAACGACCCCTTGTCGGTTCGTATCGTGGATTTGTTTGCTCCCATTGGTAAGGGTCAGCGCGCTCTCATCGTGGCACAACCCAAGACTGGTAAGACCATCTTGATGAAGGAGATAGCAAATGCCATTGCCAAGAACCATCCCGAGGCATACCTGATGATGCTGCTCATTGACGAGCGTCCCGAGGAGGTTACCGATATGGCTCGCACCGTTAAGGCTGAGGTTATTGCATCTACTTTCGACGAACCTGCTGAGCGTCACGTGCGCATCGCCGGCATCGTCCTGGAGAAAGCAAAGCGTATGGTGGAATGCGGTCATGACGTAGTAATTTTCCTTGACAGCATCACTCGTCTTGCTCGTGCTTACAATACCGTTACTCCTGCCAGTGGTAAGGTACTAACCGGTGGTGTGGATGCCAATGCAATGCACAAGCCCAAGCGCTTCTTCGGTGCAGCACGTAATATAGAAGGTGGCGGCTCACTAACCATCATCGCTACTGCTCTGACAGATACCGGTAGTAAGATGGACGAGGTTATCTTTGAGGAATTTAAGGGTACTGGTAATATGGAATTGCAGCTGGATCGCATGCTTGCCAACAAGCGCATATTCCCTGCCGTTAATATTGTTCAATCAAGTACTCGTCGCGACGACTTGTTGCAGGACAAGAGGACACTGGATCGTATGTGGATTCTTCGTAAGTTCCTTGCCGACATGAATGCTATCGAGGCAATGACTGAGATGAAGGACAGAATTGCACGCACAAAGGACAATGAAGAATTCCTTATCTCAATGAATTCGTAAATCAAAGAGGCTTTGTTAGAATTTCCCATGAACTCTTAACAGGGATTTTTATAAACCAGTAAATACATTTATATTCCCATAAGCTAGCGTGCACACTGACAATAAATGGTTGGTTTGCACGCTTCTTTTACATATAATTGCACTCCTATGAACAGCACTATTGCATCGAAAATAAATAGCGTAAAAGTACTAACTTTCTCGCCTACTGGAACTTCAAGAAAAATTGCAGAAACTATTGCGCAAGGCGTTGATATCAATAATGTTTCGCTTATTGATATTACACGAGAGGAGGAACCAGAATTAACCTTCTCTGATGAGGACCTTGTCATCGTTGCCATGCCCGTATATGGTGGTCATGTGGCTCCTGTTGCACTCAAGAGAATTCAGAATGCTAAGGGTTGTGGTGCATTGGCCGTTGCCGTGGTGGTGTATGGTAATCGTCATTACGAGAACGCACTTAACGAATTGGCAGCTTTCCTTGATGACAGGAACTTTTGCGTCATAGCTGCTGGCACATTCATCGGCGAGCACTCCTACTCTACCCCCGAAACTCCCATCGCCGTTGGTCGTCCAAATGATAGCGACCTACTGTTTGCTAAAGCTTTTGGTAAGAAAATATCCAACAAACTTTCTTCCAAGGAATTTGACAAGCCTGTAGAAACAGAACTCATAGAACAACCATTTCAGGACACCAATGTGATGAACAAGTTCAAGTCCACAATTCAGGAATGGATGAAGAAGGGTGTACAAATGCCCAAGTGCCCATCGCTTGACATTTCTCTTTGCCAGGATTGCAAAATGTGCGTAAAGCTATGTCCCACTAATGCCATTGACCCTCTAACATTGGACACCGATTCTGAAAAATGTATTAAGTGCTGCGCATGTGTAAAAGGTTGCGTTTTCCACGCAAGATTTATGCCTACTCCATTTGCTCCCCTTATCTCGGAAAACTTCTCCATTCAGAAAGAAAACAAAATCCTATTGTAAGATATTAACTTCTGACCCACAAATGTGTATTTCCTGCGCCTGGGAAATACATTTTTGACCTCAAAAACGCATTTCCGACATATTGGAAGTGCGTTTTGTTGTATCAAATTAAATTTTTGAAGCTTTGGAAATCCTTTTTTTGACATATTTTTAATAACTTTGTTACGCTGATGACGAAAAAGACTCGTTTCTATCAACCAATTATTTTGAAAAAATCTAATTTTAAACCTTAAAACATACTTAACACTATGAGCAAGTATCCTAAAATTGGTATTCGTCCAACCATTGATGGACGTCAAGGTGGTGTTCGTGAAAGTCTTGAAGAAAAGACAATGAATTTGGCAAAAGCTGTTGCCGAATTGATTTCAGCTAATGTAAAGCATGCTGACGGTACACCCGTTGAATGTGTTATTGCCGATGGCACTATCGGTCGCGTTGCAGAAACCGCTGCTTGTCAGGCTAAGTTTGAGCGTGAGGGTGTAGGTGCTACAATCTCTGTTACATCATGCTGGTGCTATGGTTCAGAAACTATGGATATGCATCCTCATTGGCCAAAGGCTGTTTGGGGCTTCAATGGTACAGAGCGTCCTGGTGCAGTATATTTGGCAGCTGTATTGGCTGGTCATGCACAGAAGGGTTTGCCTGCATTCGGTATCTATGGTCACGACGTACAGGATATTACCGACAATAGCATCCCCGAGGATGTAGCTGAGAAGATTCTTCGTTGGGCACGCGCAGCATTGGCAGTAGCTACTATGCGTGGCGAGAGTTATCTATCAGTTGGTAGCCAGTGTATGGGTATCGCTGGTAGTATCGTTGACCAGAACTTCTTCCAGGAATATCTTGGCATGCGCAATGAAAGCGTTGACGAGACTGAGATTCTTCGTCGTATGGAAGAGGGTATCTACGACCACGAGGAGTATGAGAAGGCAATGGCTTGGACAGAGAAATATTGCAAGGTAAACGAAGGTTGGGACAAGAACCGTCCTGAGAAGCAGAAGGACCGTGCAGGTAAGGATTCTGACTGGGAGTTCGTTGTAAAGATGACTCTTATCGTTCGCGATTTGATGCTTGGTAATCCTAAGCTCCGCGAAATGGGATTCCTCGAGGAAGCTATCGGCCACAATGCAATTGCTGCTGGTTTCCAGGGTCAGCGTCAATGGACCGACTGGAAGCCCAATGGTGACTTCACCGAGGCTCTTATGTGCTCTACCTTCGACTGGAATGGTATCCGCGAGGCTTACGTAGTAGCTACTGAGAATGATGCTTGCAACGCTGTGGCAATGCTATTTGGCAAGTTGTTGACTGGTTGCGGTCAGATGTTCTCTGACGTTCGTACATACTGGAGCCCCGAAGCTGTTAAGCGCGTTACTGGCAAGGAACTTACAGGTTTGGCATCTGGCGGTATGATTCATTTGATCAACTCTGGTGCAACTACTCTCGATGCTACCGGTGCCAGCACCAACGCTCAGGGTGAGGCTTGCATGAAGCCCACTTGGGAGATGACAGAGGCTGACGTAGAGGCTTGTTTGAAGAACACCAACTGGATGCCTGCCGACCGTGACTACTTCCGTGGCGGTGGTTTCTCTTCTAACTTCTTGTCAAAGGGTGGCATGCCCGTTACAATGTCTCGTTTGAACCTCATCAAGGGCTTAGGTCCCGTCCTACAGATTGCTGAAGGTTGGACAGCTGACGTTGATCCCGAAATCCACGAGGTATTGAACATGCGTACCGACCCCACATGGCCCACAACATGGTTCGTTCCTCGTCTTGACGAAACAAAGGCTCCCTTCAAGGATGTATATTCTGTAATGAACGCTTGGGGTGCTAACCACGGTGCTATCAGCTATGGCCACATCGGTGCTGACTTGATTACATTGTGCTCTATGTTGCGCATCCCCGTTTGCATGCACAACGTACCCGAGGAAAATATCTTCCGTCCTGCTGCATGGAATGCATTTGGCATGGATAAGGAAGGTGCTGACTACAGAGCTTGTCAGAACTATGGTCCTATCTACAAGTAAAAACATAGCATAACATTTACATGGGGAGGTAGAGAATACAAACTTCGAATCATCTAAGACTTGTATTTCCTACTCTCCCCTTTTACTCTTTTTTAATCTAAATTTCCATAAACAACACATTATTATTATAATATATGGTTAATCGTTTTATACTTAACGAGGTTTCATACTTCGGCCCTGGTGCACGCGAGGTTTTGCCAAAAGAAATAGAACGTCTTGGTTTTAAAAAGGCTTTCGTTGCTACCGATAAGGATTTGATCAAGTTTGGCGTGGCCGACAAAGTCCTAAAGGTTCTTGAAGGCGCAAATATTCCTTACGAAGTTTTCAGCGAGATTAAGCCTAATCCCACCGTTGCCAATGTAAAGGCTGGTGTGGCTGCTTTTGCTCAGTCAGGTGCCGACTTTATTATTGCCATTGGTGGTGGTTCTTCTATGGATACAGCTAAGGCCGTTGGTATCATCACAAACAATCCCGATTTTGCTGATGTAGTTTCTCTTGAAGGCGTTGCTGATACCAAGAAGAAGTCTGTGCCCATCATCGCACTACCCACTACCGCTGGTACTGCTGCTGAGGTGACTATCAACTATGTTATCACCGATGAGGAGAACGAGAAGAAGATGGTATGTGTTGACCCCAACGACATTCCCGTAATGGCTATCGTTGACGCTGAACTAATGTATACCCTTCCTCGTAGCCTTACTGCTGCTACTGGTATGGATGCTCTTACTCACGCTATCGAGGGCTTGATTACCAAGGGTGCTTGGGAGATGAGCGACATGTTCGAATTGAAGTCTATCGAAATGATTGCTCGCTACCTAGAGGTTGCTGTAAACGAACCTCAGAATGCAGAAGCTCGCAACTGCATGGCTGTTGCTCAGTACATTGCAGGTATGGCATTCTCTAACGTAGGTTTGGGTGTTGTACATGGTATGGCTCATCCCTTGGGCGCTATCTTCGACATTCCTCATGGTGTAGCAAATGCTTTGTTGTTGCCCACAGTAATGGAATTCAATATGCCTGCAGCTATTGACAAGTACGTACAGATTGCTAAGGCAATGAATGTGTATAACGCATCAATGACCAACGAGGAGAACGCACAAGCAGCCGTAGACGCTGTTCGCAATCTTGCTATCCGCGTTGGTATTCCTCAGCATCTTACAGACTTGGGCATCAAGGCAGAAGACCTTGACAAGCTAGCTACTGCAGCTGCTGCCGATGTTTGTACTCCTGGCAACCCAAGATTTGTCAACAAGGAAATCATCCAGGGACTTTACGAAAAGGTTTTGTAATATTCACCAGGTAATAATACACATAACACTAATTATAATATATTTTTCATAAAAGATATGATTACTAATCTCCATATTGAAGAATTTATCAAGCAAGCTCATCGCGTTGGTGATGCAGGATTGACCGTATGTAGCAGTGGCAACCTTTCATGGCGTATTGGCGACGAAGCTCTCGTTTCTGGTACTGGTTCATGGGTTCCTACTATTCAGAAGGAAAAGGTTTCTCAGTGTGTAGTTGCTACTGGCGAGGTTCTTAATGGTGTTAAGCCCTCAATGGAAAGCGGTTTCCATCTGGGTGTTTTGCGCGAGCGTCCTGACGTAAACGTAGTTCTTCACTTCCAGTCTCCTTATGCTACTGCAGTTTCTTGCATGAAGAAGAAGCCCGAAAACTACAATGTAACTGCAGAAGTGCCATGTCACGTTGGTCGCGAAATCCCCGTTATCCCCTACTTGCGCCCAGGTTCTCCTGAATTGGCAAAGGCAGTAGTAGAGGCTATGAAGGACCACAACTCTATCCTTCTCACCAATCATGGTCAGGTAGTATGTGGTAAGGACTTTGACCAGGCATTCGAGCGCGCTATGTTCTTTGAAATGGCATGCCGTATTATTGTTCAGACAGGTGGTGATTACTCTGTTCTTACACCCGAGGAAATCCAGGACTTGGATATCTACGTATTAGGCAAGAAGACTCCCCTACAGCAGTAATAAGCATCTATATTAACAGTTAATATATAAGGATGGAAGTGCCTTTGCTATAAGTAATTACTTCTAGGCATTTCTATCCTTATTCACATTAAATCATAATATCATGAACAAAGTATATCTTGCCGCTGACTTTGGTGGAGGAAGCGGACGAGTAATTGCTGGTTGGTTAGAGGATGGACAACTCAAGATGGAGGAAGTTCATCGCTTTGGCAATAGACAGGTACGTCTTGGTGACCACGTCTATTGGGATTTCCCTGCATTGTTCGAAGACATGAAAGCTGGCTTGAAGAAAGCAGCTGCAAAGGGCTACAAGGTGGAGAGCATCGGTGTAGATACCTGGGGTGTTGACTTCGGTCTTATTGATCGTGATGGACAATTGATTGGTAATCCTGTTTGCTACCGCGATGCACGTACAGCTGGCATGGTGGAAGAGATGTTCAAGACCCTTAATCCTACCGAGCATTATGCTACTACAGGTATCCAGGTGATGGAGATTAATACCCTACCCCAATTGCTCAGCATCAAGGGTACGGCACAGTTGGAATCTGCTCAGCATTTGCTCTTCATGCCCGACCTCTTCAGTTATTTCCTCACCGGAAACGCTACAAACGAATACTGCATAGCATCTACCTCTGATTTATTGGATGCAAAGAAGAGAGAATGGTCATTGGAGACTATCAAAGCACTAGGATTGCCTGAGCACATCTTTGGCAAGATAGTAATGCCTGGTACCGTTCGTGGTACACTGCGTGCAGACATTGCAGAAGAGACTGGTTTGGGCGAAGTTAAGGTTGTTGCAGTAGGCTCACACGACACTGCATCTGCCGTAGCTGCAGTACCAGCCGTAGAGGGTGATGGCACGATGGCATTCCTGAGCTCTGGTACATGGTCATTACTAGGTGTAGAGTTGCCAGAACCCATACTTACAGAAGAAGCTCGCAAGGCAGAGTTTACCAACGAAGGCGGTGTTGGTGGAAGAATCCGTTTCTTGCAGAATATCACCGGTCTTTGGATACTACAACGCCTGATGGCAGAATGGAAGGAACGTGGCGAGGAACAATCCTTTGGACAACTTCTCCCCGAAGCAGAAAAGGCATGCATTGATAGCATTATCCCCGTGGCTGATGCAGCATTTATGAATCCAGTATCTATGGAGAAAGCAATCTGTGAATATTGCCTGCAAAGCGGTCAGCAAGTACCATCTACTAAGGGTGAATTGACTCGTTGCTTGCTTCAATCTTTGGCTACAAAGTATAAGGAAGCTATCTCTGGTGTAAACGATCTGTTGCCTGAGCCTCTCAAGCGCTTGCATATCATCGGTGGTGGTTCTCAGAACGAATTGCTCAACCAACTTACTGCTAATGCGCTAGGCGTACCCGTTTGGGCTGGTCCTGTAGAAGCTACTGCTATGGGCAACATCCTTGTACAAGCTATGGCAGCTGGCGAAGTTGCTGATTTGGCATCATTGCGCCAGGTAGTACGCAATAGTGTTACTCCAAAGATTTTCGAACCTAAGTAATTCCATCTAACACACAAATAGAATATTATGGAAGACCCTAAAAATGGTTACCCCGTACAGCAATATACGGGCCCCGTTAAAAGATATTGTCAAACTCTGGACCTTCGTGACAATCCTGAGTTGATTGCCGAGTATCGTCGTCGCCACAGTAAGGAGCACATCTGGAAGGAAGTAATGGAAGGTATTCGTCAGGTAGGTATCCTGGAGATGGAAATCTATCTACTTGGCACCCGTCTATTTATGATAGTGGAAACTCCTCTCGACTTTGAATGGGATAGTGCCATGGCACTACTAGGTACTCTACCACGTCAAGCTGAGTGGGAAGAATATATGTCGGAGTTCCAGCTAGTCAAAGCAGGTATGTCATCGGCTGAAAAATGGCAATTGATGGACCGTATCTTTCATCTGTACTAAACCTTAAAACTATTAATTCATATCATGCAAAGTAAATTAGTAGAAAAGAAATATTTAGCTACGTTTATCATCATCACCTCGCTCTTTGCACTATGGGGGTTTGCCAATGATATTACCAATCCTATGGTGGCAGCCTTTCAGACGGTGATGGAACTATCAGCCTTCCAGGCATCATGGGTTCAGTGTGCATTCTATGGTGGTTATGCCACTATGGCGATTCCTGCAGCATTGTTCATCAGAAAGTATAGTTACAAGAGTGGTATCCTCCTGGGCTTAGCACTCTATGCTATTGGCGCATTCCTCTTTATACCTGCAGCATCTATGCAGAACTTCCTCTTCTTCTGCTTGTCGCTATACATTCTCACCTTTGGTCTTGCATTTCTGGAAACTACAGCTAATCCCTTTATCCTTTCACTTGGTTCAAAGGAAACATCTACTCGTAGATTGAATCTTGCTCAGGCATTCAATCCCATGGGTTCACTTTCTGGCATGGCAGTAGCATCTCTGATAGTATTGCCTTCATTATGGTCAGACCGCAGAAATGCAGCAGGCGAGACTTTCTTCCACACCCTTAGTGAAGCAGAAAAGGCAACTATCCGTTTGCACGACCTGGAAGTAATTCGTAATCCATACGTAATCCTAGGCATCGTAGTAGTTGTAATGTTCCTCATCATTCTGCTCAAGAAGATGCCCCAGACAGCAGCCAATGACAAGCAAGATCCCGCAACTCAGACTCTCAAGCGTCTTTGGAACAATAGCGTTTATCGCGAAGGCGTGCTCACTCAGGTATTCTATGTAGCAGCCCAGATTATGGTATGGACCTTTATTATCCAGTATGCTGACAATCTAGGTATCAACAAGGCTACAGCACAGAATTACAACATCTTTGCCATGGGCATGTTCCTCTGCAGCCGTTTTATCAGCACCTTCCTGATGAAGTACGTTAATTCACGAGTACTATTAGCAGTATTTGGCACAGGAGCTATACTATGTACATCGGGTGCCATCCTCATTGTTGGTATGCCTGGTTTGTACTGCTTGGTAGGAATTTCTGCCTTCATGTCATTGATGTTCCCCACCATCTATGGTATTGCTTTGGAGAATGTGGACAGCAAGGACACATCGCTAGGTGCAGCCTTCCTGGTTATGGCTATTGTGGGCGGAGCAGTAATGCCCCCATTGCAAGGTTTAATCATTGATATGCAAACCATCTATGGTCATCCCGCCGTTAACGTATCCTTTGTTCTACCTCTCATCTGCTTCATTGCCATCACCATCTATGGCATCCGTTCAGCACGAAAGATGTAGTTCTATAGTATAACAATCTTATTTATTCACATCCCTTGGTGTCTCAATTCATCAAGGGATGTTTTTTATTGCTAAGTGTTCATGTTAAAGATCCAGGTTTCTATAGTAAATATTTCAGTATATCATAAATGGGTATGTAGCTTTTAAAGGCTTATGCTATAAGATAACAAATATGTGGCTGGATTGTGATTGCAGAAAGCTAGAGATAGCTAATAAGATGAAATACTTAGCACCAGTTGTTAAATTAGTATCTGATTGATGAAGATATATAAGATGGAATATTGTTTTCAATAATAAAAATTTTTGTTAAAGGGAAAGAAAAAAATAATGAGCGGCCAAGTATGTTACCTAACCGCTCATTTGTTGTTCTTACTTTCAATATCTGCTCTATGTTATTATAACAAATAGAATGGATTGAAAGTTGCGAGTGAGTTTACTTGATAATCTTCTTCTTGCCATCTACGATAACCACACCTTGCTTGGGCAATGCCACAAGTTTCTGACCATGGAGATTGTAAATACCCTTGCGAGATAGATTCTCTATACTAGTTGGAAGAGACTCGATACCAGTTGAAATAATATCTTCTACCTCGATGTTGGGATTTTCGATGATGTAAAGTACTGAGCCGTGGTCGCTCCATGTCCAATTGCGAACTGCGTAGGTTGACTCGTTGGTAACAATACATGCGAAATTAGTAGAACCCTCTGAATAACCGCCACCAGCATGGATACTGAATGTACCATCGCCATTATCACGAATGTTATCTACTGCAGTCTTTTCTGGTGTGAAGACATAGTCACGACCTGAGCGAGTTACAAACTGCTGAAGTGCAGGTTGATAGACATAGTATGATTCATTCTCCTTAAGAATCTGCCAGATGACGGTAGAATCAAAAGGGCTTACCTCCTGTGCATAGATAGCACTTGCAGTCTCGTCCTTGGGTGCACCATTGAAGGATGTGTTGGTCACACCACGCAGGCTAATATACTGGTCTGTAAGTGCTGTGTTCCATGCCCAGTAACCTTCACCACTCTTTGCTGTGATATGATAGGCCATATCATTGCGAAGCTCGCTAAGGTTTGTTATCTGACGATAAGCCTTGAAGGGTGTATAAACGATGGTAACAACTGAGCCGTCGAAGGTGATGCTCTGTACCATGTAACCCTCTACCTGAATGCCTTCTACGTCTTCTACATTAAAGTGCTGTGATGCATCGATACCAGCACCATTAGCGTATTCAACGCCGGTATAAATGACACCACCCTTACCTTCTGGAGCACCAACAACCTTAACAGTAAACTGACGAACCTGCTGCATATCACCTACGATGCTAACCTGACCACCACGCATATAAGCTGCAGGGATGGTGTAAGTACTATCTGCTGCAATATTCTTGGCAGGAATGTTTGCAAGAATCCAGTTGGGATTACCATTCTCATCAAATTGTTCTGCGGCATTAACATTGTAACCATACTTCAATTGGAAACCATTCTGCACGAAGCCCTTTTCGGGGATAAGTTTTACCTTGAGAGACTTTGCATAAGGAGCCTTATAGTCCTGCAAGGGTGAATTATCAGCAGCAAGAACGATATCACCATTTAGCTGAGAAGCACTAACGCTAACGGTTTCGCCATGTACGTCAAGGATTACGTCAACAACACCACCACCATTGGCAATAATGTCTGCAGCACCAGCAGGATTGAGGCTATTCCAGTCAACCTTGTAGCGCATGCGATAGAAGCCAACAGGAGTAGATGCAGGAACTGTAAAGGCAGGCATGCCACTCTGGATAGTGTTACCATTAGAAGTGGTAGAGCCATCGCTCTTGCGCCATGTACCCTCTACCTCAGCACCATTATAGCTAACGATATCGCTACCTTCGGCGGGAGTACCATCGGCATTTACGGTGTAGGTAAACTTACCATCGTTGTTCCAGTCAACATAAGCATAACCACTCATCCATGTACCTGTGTAGGTGAATGTGGGAGTTGCCTGAGTACCAGGAGCAGCAGGGAATACGGTAACGGCGGTCTTATCGTTGTAAACCAGCTTGTTGCTCACGCTAGCAGTCTTGCTAGCACCATCTGCGTTAAGTCCCACCTTGGTAATACCACGGTCTGAACGAACGGGAGCAGCTTCGGGATTGAACTCAAGAGCATACTTGTCTGTAGTGAAACGCTTCTCGGGATTGTTGTCAATAACGATTTCGTCAAAATAAGCTACCCAATCAGCTGCATCTGCATGAGGAGAACGCAAGTCTGGTACAATAACAAGAGCATAGATATCAATACCTACATCAGGGTTCTGCTCCTTAGAGTAAGAGAAGCCCTTGCAGCTTACTACGATGTCTTGCCAACCATCCTTTGCTTTAATAGGAGCTGTAGTCCATGCCCAGAACTGTTCATCTTCGCCACTCTGCCAAGACCAACTTTCTTCCACGCGCTTACCAAGACCCATAACCATCATACGAGAGTCTGCTGGCTTGTCCTTAACGTAGGTCATCACGTGGATGTATTGTAACTCTTTGGTTAGACGAATGGGTTCCTTCAGGTCTATACGCACACCGAAGGCATTGCCTGCATGACGGCTACGCTGCACGGCTACAACCTTATCTGAAGTATTGGGAGCAATACCCAAAACCTCGTCTACTACCTTGCTGGGGTTATCTGCTACGGCAGCATTACCCTTAAGAGCACCAGTACGGAAGGGGCTCTCTTCCCATTGGTCATAAACGCCAATATTCTTGTAATCTTCTGAGTCGAAGCTGATGGTAAGCTGTGCTGATGCACTCATGCACATAGTAAATAGTGCAAGAGCTGAATATAATATCTTCTTCATGACTAGCTATCAATAAATGTTCAAGTTAGACAATAGGGGGCACGCTCTGCTATCAAGGATGGTAATACGAAGCTGTTTAGCCTGGTAACCTTTACCGTGACTATTTGAGGTGCTACCGTTAAGGGGAACGATTCTCTTGTAACCAACAGTGGCTGTCTTAAGCGATGGACATAGCTCTGTCCACTTCTCGCCATCGTTGTATTCAATTTTGAAGTCCTTGATACGCTGACCCAACTTGATAGGCTCCTGAAGTACCAGGTAACGTACTGTCTGAGCCTCGTCCCATGATAGGGTGATTGTAGCCTCACGAGTATCGTCGTTAGTACCCCAGTAAGTTTCCTTATCACCATCGGTAAGGTTGGTTGCCTCGTACTTGCCACCAGTGCGAGTTTCGCTTACCTCGATGGTTGCAGTCTTTGCAAGGTCCTTAGCAGCAGTTGACTCGTCAAGACCATATACGGGTACAGCCAAACGCTCGTGAAGGAGCTTACCCAAGCTCTTGAGCTCGTTTACAGTTTGAGTGGGAAGAACACCATACTGGTCAGGAGGACAGTTGAGGATAAGAGTTGCATTGCGTCCTACGGTCTCCAAATACATCTGGAACAGACGTGCTGCGCTCTTCATGGTCTCGCCCTGATGCCAGAACCAACCATTGTTGGTAGCCTTTGCATCAGACTCACCAGGATTCCAGAACCAACCGTTGATATCACCTTCTTCGCGGGTTACATTCTCGTCCATGTAGTCGGTCATTGCCCAGTTGCTATCACCAGCATAACCTGATTCGTTACCAATCCAGCGAGCTTCGCCACCTACACCCCAAAGTACGCAGTTGGGAGCAATCTTATGTACACGAGCACGGAGGTTGGGAGTATCATAGTAGATATCAGCATCTACCTGACGAGTACCACCCTCGCCACCATAGTAGCCATCACCACCATTGGCACCATCGAACCACATCTCAAACTGGTCTGAACCATATTCTGCCAATTCCTCACACTGCTTCAAGAACACTTCTGTAACGTAGGTGTCCTTACCATAGTGAGCAGAGTTACGGTCCCATGGAGAGATGTAGAAACCATACTTCATACCATGTTTGCGGCTAGCCTCGGCATACAGCTGTGGAATATTGGCAGTGCGTCCAAACTCGCTACCAGCCTTGGTAATGTTGTGAGTAGTGGTAGATGTGGGCCACAGACAGAAACCATCATGATGCTTTACCACGGCAATACCACCTGTCATACCAGCTGCCTTAACAGAAGTAATCCATTGTTCGGGATTGGGCATTGCCTTAGGAGCATAGATGCTTTCTTTTTCATTACCATTACCCCACTCCAGACCTGTGAATGTGTTCATGCCATAGTGGAAGAAAGCATAGAACTCTGTTTCATTCCAGAGAATCTGTCTTTTGTGAGGAACTGGATGACATGGTGCGGGAGTGTTGTCGGGATTGGACAACTCCTGAGATGTCATCTTGAACTCTTGGGCATATCCTACTAGAGGAATAGTGAGCCCTACAAGAAGTGTCTTAATCTTCATGTTTTTAATAAAATTGATTAGTATTAATGTTTGTTTAACTCAATCGAATTTCGGAACAAAAGAACCTTTAATTCTGAGGCAAAATTATAAAAAAAAAAAGGCGAGAAATTGAAGTTTTTTCTTCAAAATTTCTCACCTAAATATATAAAAATGTGTGTTTAGCCTCTGAATTGGGTCATCAGTTCATCATATCTACTTTCATCTACATTCTGCACGACTATTTTATTAATACTAAAAGCTGATTAGAAGCTTGCCTCAAACTCGAATCGTACACCCCATTTCTGAGTGTTGGGTGTGTTGTATGTGAGGCGATGATAATAATCAACGCTGAAGAATTTGAAAATGTTGTGAATACCAACATTTACCTCCACATAGGGCTTCCAACTGTTCATAATCTGGGTAAGGGGTTGGTATGTCTGAGTGCCATCTTGGGCTGTTACCCATTCGCCGGGAAGGTTGTACAAGTAGTTGTACCCAGGGTCAGCCATCTTGCTTGCTTCATCAGGATAGCGGTTGGTATCCTGGAAACGCAGAGGATTATTCTTGTCGGTGAGATAACCCCACATAACATTGAAACCGATAGCTTCGCGCAGTTTTAGCTTCTTGATTAGAGGGATACGGTTGAAGAGTTTGCCATTCAAATCCCAGCGATACATCATCATAAATGTACGGTCATTGAGAAACTCCAAATTGCGCACCAATGAGAAGGTGTTATCAGAGCGTACGTAGCTGAGGTTGGCGCGAGGCAGACAGAGCAACTGGAATGGGACTGTGTTCCATTGGAATGTGGCACAGTGGAAGGCATCTATACTACCCCATGACTTGAGCCAGAAACGCTTTTTCAGTGTGAATTCTGAGTAATTGTAATTGTAATCGCCACCAAGGACATCCTTCAATCCGATTATGTGCGAAAAGCCATAGATAGGTGCCTCACGATTGGCCAGGAAGCGCATATTCTTGGTATTGATGTATTTTACACCTGGTTGGTATTCCACACCTAGCTGAATTTCGCTATAGGTAATCTGATTGGAGTGCATTACCTCGCTCAATGGCACATAGGTATTTGTGCTGTTCTGTACATTTTGCTGAATCCTCTTGGCGTCGTCCCACTCACGAATGGTATTGAAGTACAAGTCTCCGGTGCCACGATTGGTTTCGCGCACAAGTGCTGCATTTACACGAAGTCCGTTGTTGAACTCCCAGTCGTACTTGAACTTGTATCGCTCAAAGTATGAGTGGAAATGTGTGGTGTTCCATGTGATGGACATGAAGGCGTTGTCCTTATCGAACTGCAGGAACTTGTCGGCAGGGCTATGTATATCATTAGCATAAGACACAGAAAGAGTGCGTATGGGGTATGCGATGACCTCCTTCTCTTTCTCGTTGAAAGAATATGTCAGTTCTACCTCTCCCTTGGGTTTGCGGTCCTTGAAACCATACTTGACAAAGCCTTTAAAGAACCAATGCTTGCTGAGGGCGCCAGTGGTTTGTACACCTAATTTAACGTGGAAACCTTCGGTATAATTACTACCAACGATTGAGGTAAAGGGACCAATGACAAACTTACTGGGTTTGTTGGGATCCAGGCTTGTTTCCAGGTGATTGTCCAATACCACACGCATGCCGTAAATAGCAGCCTTGACGGCTGGCTGGTCAACAAAGCGACGCTTCATTACGGCTACATTTGACTGTGCATAGCTGAGAGTATCCGGACGGTTTTCTGCCCAGTAATCGTTAGAGCGAGCCTTGGCACCCTTTTCAAACTTTTCGTCTCCCATAAACTCGATATCCTCGTCAGGTATGGGGTCGAAGCTCCAATCAGAATACGTCACATTGTAGTCAACCAGGATTCTACTCAAATATGAAGTAAGTTTGAGCTGCATTATCATACGGTTCTTACTACATATTTGCTCGCCAGTGGATAGTGAAACGTATTCCTGGTCGATATCCATCTTTTCCACAAAGTTGATACCGCTAGCTACGGGAACACCAAACTTGGCCCTGCGTACACGATACGTGCTATCAGCTAATATATAAAGGTATCCACTGAAACCAAAGTCCTGAGGATTGGAAGGAGAGAATGCCACCTTGATACATTTCTCACCATCAAGATTTACCGTATCACCCAAAGCATAATGATACTGACGTATTGCAGCATTTCCACCAATGGGGCTGATGAAATTGTGCTCAAGCAATACTATCTCGTCTTTGTAAATGTCAACGTCCTTGAGGTTGTTCTTAAATTTAGTTTCAAAGAACTCACCAGCAGCTACTACGTCCAGCAGACTCTCGGCATGATAGCCATGTACCACAGACTTGCTCTTGTCATCGCTCTTGCGATACAGCTGTGTAGTGTTTTTTTCCTCAATAGATATGGGCACGATAGTTTTGCCAGTCTCAGGGAACACCTCGGCATAGTTGAGCAAAAAGGATTTGCCCTTCAGATTCTCGTCCTGCTCTAGCGTTTGCGCGGAAAAATCATTAAGGGCCAGCATGGTACGCATATACTTTTTATAGGAGGCGTAGTCATTGGCACGCAGGTCACGCGTCTTCTTGGCAGCTATTACCTTCTGAATTAGTTCTACTGCTGGGTTATTCTTGCGTGAATACTTCTTCCTTTCGGCCTTTACCACCACCTCGGTCATCTCCAGTGACGATGGTTTCATGCTGATATTGATTGGTTTGTTTTTAGTAACTTCTACCTCGTAATTTTTAAATCCGAAGCAATGAAATACCAACGTACCCTGGCGGAAACGTATGCGATACTGACCATCCTCACCCACACGCACCTTGGCGGCAGGATTTTCCTTAAACCATACAGTAGCACCTACCAATGGCATACCATCGTCCTCTGCTATAACCTTACCAGTCAGATACTGAGCGTATGCTGGAATCAGGAAAAACAAAGTGAGAATGAACAAAATACTACGCTTTGTCATAAGTCTTTTATCTGTGTTATTTTCTTATTAATTTCTATAGCGGTATGAGCAGCCGTCACCGTCACTCCATGCATGCCATGAAGCATCAGGTTGTGCCCAGTCATAAATAGATTAGGGATGGGTGTTTTGGGAGAAAGGATAGTATTCAAGGGGTGAGCATAATCCTTTCTGAATCCGAATGCACTTCCTTGAGGTGTATGATTGTGGTTGAAGTATGTCAATGGGGTGCTACTCCAGCTCTTCAATACCATCTTCCTTAGGCCAGGTATTGCCTCCTCTGCTATGTCCAGGCATTGTTCGGTTATGATATTTTTTATATCCTTGTATGCCTTGGGACGGCGACGCATGCTGGATTTGGCAAATTTTTCCACCGTTTCCCACTTCATTGGGGTCAGAATGTCCAGATTAACTACGTGTTCACCATTTGCTGGCACACGAGCACTGAGCATAATTCCACTTACTTTCAAATCATTATCTACAGCCGCATCCCAACAATCGGTTGATTTTATTACATACTTGTTGTGATTGAAGTATCTCAAGGCTTCGTGTCTCATCTGCAAATGTAGCGTAAAAATGCCGTGAGTATTAGGCAAAGTTACTATTCGCTTACGGAATACAGGTTTCAGAGCCTTTTCTTCCAGCATATTGCAGGTAACAGAGGGATGGGTATTGCTTACGAATATATTTCCTTCGTAAATGCTACCATCGGAACATGTGGCACTTACTATGTGTCCGTCTTTCACGTTGAACTGAGTTACTTCCTTATCGGTAATTACTTCGCTGCCATATGAACGAATCTGATGTATCAGGTAGTTTACCAACGAATTGCCATCTCCTTGCAGGCGCCAAGCACTTTCTATATACGGAGTCGTGCCATGTACCAAAGAAAAGAGGGGTAATGTATCCTTGCGAAGCTCCATCTTGAACATAGCGGGTGCAGAGAGTACTTGTATGAGTAGCGAATCCGTGAAGAGCGAATTAAGAGTTTCCCATGCCGAGGTTTGCTTCAACCATTCCTCGTCGGTACTGGTAAGGATTTCATGCCATGCATCCAAACCCTCTTCCTGATGGGGAAAATATGTTTTCAAAGCATTGGTGTATTGCATCATACCTTGAGGTATAGAAAATACTTTCCCACTTATGTGTACTTCATCATAGCAACACATATCCAAGCGCTTCCAGGGAAGATGTATTAGTCCCAGATTAGAAAAGGCATCATACAATTGTCCCTTCTCATCCAAACCTCCAACGCAATGTAACGCATTATCAAACATCACCTTACCACGACTGAAGCTTTGCATACATCCACCTGCCTGATGCTGACGCTCCAGAACTATGACACGCATGCCTTCCTTTGCCATGGTTAGGGCAACCTCCAGTCCCCCAACACCACTTCCTACAACTATGATATCTGCCTTTTGCACTAAGCAATAATATTGCTGCTTTGTAAGACTACCCCACTACTCTCATCATCACAACAACTAAATCAGAGAGATGTTGTTAGTACAGGTGAGAAGATACAGTGAATCAGATGTGACTCTCGATATAGTCATACAAATCGGAGAAGGTTCTTATTCTAGGCATGTCTGTGATGGGAATCTTTACTCTGAAAGTAAACTGAACCACAGCAGTCAAATCTGTAATATCCAGACTGTCCATCTGCAATGTCTCATATATGTATGCATCGGGAGTTATAAGTTCCTTCTCTACATTAAACTCTTCAGAAAGAGTAACAATTACCTTTTCTACAATTTCTTCTCTTGTCATAACTCAATTGAATTTGTATAAATTTTGTGTTTCAATTCTGGTATTATCATGAATGCGATACGTTCGGCGAATGTTCACGCATCCTGATATATTTATATCAATATCTGCGCAAAGATACGAAAAAAATGAAGGATTTTCAAAAAACTAATAGCATAAATCTCCTTCCAATACAATTCTCGTGTAGAATAGAACAATTCCCTCACCATAAGCAAATAGTGTTAATGTTGCCACTCAGTAGCCTATTTCAATATGGTAAACACAATGAACAATTGCACACAATAATATCAAAAATATTTTACACAATAACAGAAAATATCATACCAAAGTCACCAGTAAAAATTATAATTCAAACACATAAACATACTCTTATTATACACACCATATCGAAGTTCAATAAATATGGTAGCTAATGCTATCAAGATGTATTTTAGAAATAATAAAATACAACTTTCGGCAGGTGAAGATGTATTTGCTGATGAACATGTATCTAAAGACTGACAGAGGAAGTGCGCATGATGTTTTAAATAATGAATATCACTGTAGGTGGTAATGCTATTTATGATAATAAAAGGGTATTTGACAGTGTGACGAAGTGTCGTTGAACTTCTTCAAAAACATGACGTCGGGGTGACAAAGTGTCATTGAACAACTTCAACGAGCCCATGCAGACCGACAAAGTGTCGTTGAACTTCTTCAAAAGCACTTTGACAGTGTGACGGGGTGTTTTTGCAAAATTGCACAAATACCCCCCCTTGTGCAATTTTGGGCACTTTCATCTCACTTTTCACATAGATAATGTATCCGAACTTGAAAATTCTGGGGACATCGAAATTACATTAGAATACAGAAAATCCTCTGTATATTGCGAACTATGAATATACTAGAGGATTTTCTGTATTTGACAAATATTATCTAGGTTATATATCAAGTATGACATTAATTGACATACTTGAAATAATAGTTTAGTAAACTAATCTCGTGAAATCTTAAAACCTAGTTTACAGATTAATTTGAGTGTACCTAAGGCTGTGTCACGATCATATGCTTTTTCTACTTCTGGTAATTCTTCATAAGGTAATAGACATGGGTGCTGTTTTAATGTATCGTTACGTTCTTCACCATAGGTCCACCCCTGTTCCATGCGGCTCTGTGCCCATACTTCGTGAACATTCTTTGCCATCTGTTCTACTAACACATTCAATTCTTCTGTCAATTGGATATCACTAGTATCCATTGGTTGAGGTACATAATTCTTTTTCATTGTTCTTTTTCATTTAAGTCTATATAATAGAACAATCTTATCGCATAAATCTATCACCAGCAGAATTTATTTTTTAACTTTTTTTGTTGCTTCATTATATGCCAACTTAATAGTAGTATCTACTACGTTACAATCATAGGATTGAGTTTCTACGTCCAAATGGTCAAAATCACACATACATTTATGATGTTTCTTGACATAATCTGTAGTTGAAGAGAATGTGTATCCCATTAATTTATGTGAAGCAATCCAACGCTCATGTTCAACCAAAGCAATGTTATACAATAGATTGGCATCTTCCTCATTGCAATGATAAGTAACAGTATGTGGAGTTCGAGTATAACCATTAAACAATTTCAGGCGGTCAGTCAAATATTTCTCATCAAATCCCATAAGTATCATTTTGGTCCTACCATGTAAAGAATTTGAGAAATTTTGAGATATTTTTCTATTTATCTCTTGGATAGCATGAAAACGTGAAATAGAGCGTTTTTCCATCTCCTTGTCTACTACACTTATAGTTTTTCCTTTAACTACTGTTTCTACAAAACTATCTTTCCAGAGATCATCAGAAGTGAGTTTCCACTGCTTTTTTGGAGGTAACAATAAATTTTCGTAAATATAATGGTACTCTTTAGCTTCATCATAAACGTTATTGCATATGACATTATTATAGGTAAATAATTCTTTAGACGTTGAGAACAATTTAATTTCTACATTAAGACCACTTGCAGAAACATTTAGCTGTTTCTCAACTTCTTTCATTCTTGTTTCATTGCTTCTATCATAGCATCTAAGCATGATTTTCAACTGAGGAAGATTTGCATCTCTATACCTCAAACCGTATTTAAACAAATTTACCGCTAGGGTCATTCCTAACGTATCATTATTTAAAGCAACAACAATGTAGTTCAAGTCATTAATCAGTAGTTTTACCCTACCCCAAAAAATATCCGTGTCTACGGAAGTTTTAATCAGAGTCAACTCATCTTCCGTAATAGCTGGCATCTTAGCTCGTATTAGACCCTCAATTTTATCCATCTTTTCATCAAATGCATAGCACTTGAATGGTGTCTTCTTCTTATTGGAATCTACCTTGTATTCTTCAAACCTGTGAAATCGAAGATTAAGTTCATGCAGATGATAGGACGCGGCACACGCCTCTCGCAAGGAGTATTCGGCACGGAGGACAAGAAGGAGTTCTACATCTTTGATTGGTGTTGTAACTTCGACTACTTCGAGAAGAACCCCAACGGCAAGGAGGTGGGAAGCACGCAGTCATTGACAGAGCGATTGTTCCGACTGAGAACAGACATCGCTTTCCACTTGCAACATCAGCAGTACCAAGAGGATGAGTTTGCCAAGAAGATGCACGATGATATGAAGGCGTTGATGAAGGAACAGGTGGCAAGACTCTCGGATAGTCATATCTCGGTGCGTAGCAAGTGGCAACAGGTAGCGCACTTCAAGGAGGATGCCTCATGGGTATATATCTCAGAACTCGACACGCTCACCCTGAAGAACGACATTGCACCCTTGCTCACCAAGGATACCTTGGACGAGAATGCCAAGAAGTTTGATATGCTTGTGCTTGCCGTTCAACTCTCGTTGCTCGATGATGAGGCAAAGGTGGGTAAGGCAGTGCAGAACATACAGAAAGTAGCAGAGAAATTGCAGAAAAAGGCAACCTTGCCCCAAGTACAGGCAAAGATGGCAACCATACAGGAGGTGTTGACACCGATGTATTGGGAGAACCTATCGTTGCCGTGGTTGGAGAAAGTGCGCGAGGATCTGCGCGACTTGACGAAGTTCCTTGCAGGCGAACCTAACTAATGGTTTGTCATCGACATTGAAGATGTAGTGTCGTATGATGGCACAAGTGAGGGTATCGTAACCAAAGTGTCGTATAAGCAGAAGGTGATGGACTTCCTTGCTGAGAACCGCAACCTACCTGTGCTCACCAAGATATACGGCATGGAACAACTGACAAGTGACGACATCAAGGAGTTGGAACATATCCTATGGAGTGAGTTGGGCAACAAGGAGGACTACGACAGATATACAGCAGGAATGCCGTGCGGTGCTAATGTCGCCATCTTTATCCGCTCTATCATCGGAGTGAACCGCAAGGATGCAGTGGAGCGAGTTGCCACCTTCCTCTCAGGCGCAGAACTCAATGCCGAGCAGGAGGAGTTCTTAATGTCTATCATCTCTTATGTGTGTGAGAACGGAGACATAACCAAGGACATCGTGGTAAACGAAGCACCATTCGATGAGAAGTTGTCGGTGTTCACTGCCTATATACAACCCTTGGCGAAGTATATCGATACTATTCATGGGGTGGTTAATCCTGTAACTGCATGACGAAAGTAAGACTATGAGTAATCTTAAAGCATTGATTTTGGATTTTGATAGAACCC
>JAFOCV010000071.1 GCA_017381015.1 Bacteroidaceae bacterium | reverse complement strand
TGATGAAATTTCGCCACATCAATTAACTCTTTTCTGAATAGGGGGGCTTGGAAATTGAAAATAAAAATCTCAACCGCATAAATACTGCGATTGAGACTCACTTTTTTACACGTTTAAACTTTAATCGGACACCAATATAAAATAATGATGCTTTGAGGACGAGTGTTTGTCTCTCATCCACCAGCAATAACACAGCCCAAACTATGCCCCGTCCCTCCCTGGCCTCCGTTCCTCCTCGCCCCTAACTCTAAACTAAACACTTAACATTCTACTTTCAATTCTAAGCGTTCACCTTTCAACTAAAGTTGACTTTTCTTTTAACATTTTTTTTTTTTTCTGTATTTTTGCTTTGTAAACTCGAAAAAAAATCTTATCTTTGCCACGAAAGAATGGAGTGTGCATTGCGCATTTCTCGTTTCTTGCAGATGCTTCAGCATCATCCCAATGGAGACATTGTTTAATGTTCCACCCGTTGTTTGCCGTCCCAAAGGGCGATACGTCAAACAAGACACTGCCGGTTTATGGCTCGTGTTGTCGCCAATCCGCAAGGGTTCGGGACGACCTTAAGTCGTATCTGTAGGTGAAGTGAGTTTTCTGTTTGTTGCATATTGACTAAAATGTGATTTCATCATGAATATATATGTTCTTATGGCTCTTCTCATATCTTCAGTTGCCTCTTTATTGGCGGTGCACTGGATATATTTTAAGGTCTTAAAGATTGCGAAAGTAAAGAATTTGGTTGACAATCCTGATGCTCGTAAGTTGCAAAAAAAACCTGTTCCTGTTGTTGGTGGAATAGCGGTTTTCTTTGGCGTGGCTTTTGGCTTGCTTGCTGGTACGGTTATGCAATTTGCATTTAACCAGGAGGTAACTGACGCCAACATCTATTTTACTTCTACACGATTGATTCCTGTTGTGCTGGCTATGGTAATAATGCTTTACACAGGAACGATGGATGATATTATTGGGTTGACTCCTTTGTCGCGTATTGTTATAGAGACTCTCGTAATATTGTGCATGATTTTCTCCACAGGTTTGTGTATAGATTCATTGCATGGTCTTTGGGGGATATATGAATTTTCTTGGTGGATAGGTGTTCCATTGACAATACTGACTGGTGTGGGCATCATTAACGCTGTCAATATGGTTGATGGTGTAAATGGACTTTCCTCGGGTTTATGTATCACGTGCTCTGTCCTATTTGGCGTCGCGTTCTTGTTTAAGGGAGACATGGTCAATGCCATATTGTCTTTCTGTATGGCAAGTTCCTTGTTCCTGTTTTTCGTGCACAACGTTTTCGGTGACAAGAGTCGTATGTTCATTGGCGATGCCGGTACCATGGTAATGGGCGTGCTGATGACTTGGTTTGTAATATATATCGTTACAGACGATGTCACTACGTATGCAGTTAGCAGTAGAATCTGTTCTCCAGCCATGGTTCTTGCTTTTCTGTCCGTTCCGGTGTTTGATACATTGCGTGTTATGACAATGCGCATTAAGAATGGCCTAAGCCCTTTTAGTCCAGACAAGACTCATCTGCATCATGCGTTTGTTGCCTTAGGAATCAGTCACAGCATCACAGCACTATCTATGATTTTGATAAATCTTGCCATAGTGGCTATTTGGGTTTTGATGGTATGTGTCGGTGCACCTCTGCAGTGTCAGTTATATGCAGTTGTATTGGCTTCGGTTCTTCTTGTATGGGGTACATATGTTTTTTTAGAACATGAAAAAACTTCTAATAGCCGAAAGGCACAGTGGCTCCGTAGTTTTTCTGTAAAAACACATTTGGGAAAGACAGATTGGTGGAAATCATTTACACGTTTTCTTGATGCACCAGAAATGGACGAAAATGGTAGTCGCCATCTTTTCGATCGTCTGAAACGAAAATTCATGAATTAGTTTTTATATTAGGGGATTCTTAATGGGGGCTTGGTCTGTAAAAATGTTTCACATTGACAGATAAACTCTCCCGCAAAACATTCCTCATTCCGCATTCTACTATAAATAAACATCATAAGATATGAAAACAGTTATGCTTGTCTTCGGTACGCGCCCCGAAGCTATTAAAATGGCTCCTCTGGTTAAGGAGTTCCAAAAACACTCGGAGTCATTCAAGACTGTAGTATGTGTTACTGGTCAGCATCGTCAAATGTTGGACCAGGTATTACAACTTTTTGAGATAAGTCCAGATTATGACCTTAACATTATGAAGCAAGGTCAGGACCTCTATGATGTTACTGCTCGTGTACTCACTGGTATGCGTGATGTACTGCAGGAGGTACATCCCGATGTAGTCCTTGTGCATGGTGATACCACAACAAGTACAGCAGCGGCACTTGCAGCATTCTATCAGCAAATACCCGTAGGTCACGTTGAGGCAGGCCTTCGTACACATAATATATATAGTCCATGGCCAGAGGAGATGAACCGTCAGATAACAGGACGTATTGCTACATACAATTTTGCTCCCACTCCTCTCAGTAAGCATAATCTTCTGCGCGAAGCCGTAGCAGAGGAAAGCATCACTGTAACAGGCAATACGGTTATCGACGCCCTCTATTGGGTTGTAAATAAGATAAAGTCAGATACATCACTTAGCGAGAATTTGCAAAATCTTTTGCTTCATGCAGGTTACGATGTCAACCGTCTGTCAGATGGTAAGAAACTGGTGCTCATCACCGGTCATCGTCGTGAGAATTTCGGCGATGGTTTCATCAATATGTGTACAGCCATCAAGGATCTCACCCAGAAGTATCCCGATGTTGATTTTGTATATCCCATGCATCTTAACCCCAATGTACGCAAACCCATTCACGAAGTATTTGGTGAGGATTTGGCCAATTTGGACAACATGTTCTTCATAGAACCTCTCGAGTACCTCTCATTTGTTTACCTCATGGAAAAGAGCACCATCGTACTTACCGACAGCGGTGGTATTCAGGAAGAGGCGCCTGGATTGGGCAAACCTGTACTTGTTATGCGTGACACTACCGAACGCCCCGAGGCACTGGAGGCTGGTACGGTTAAATTAGTGGGGACAAATTACGATATGATTGTTTCCGAAGTTTCTGCATTGCTGGACAATCAGGAATATTATGATACCATGAGCAAGGCTGTTAATCCTTATGGCGATGGATTGGCTTGTGGCAGAATAGTAGATGTATTAAGATAATAATAGATAATAATAACTATAATAATTATAATTAGGTATGAAAGCATGTTTTATGGGTCTTGGCTACATAGGCCTTCCCACAGCCATTATTGCTGCAAAGCATGGAGTTGACGTTGTTGGTGTTGATATCAATGCCAAGGTCGTGGAAAAAACCAATCAGGGAATACTGCATATTATCGAGCCAGGTATGGAAGAGATGTTGCAGGAGGTCATCGCTTTGGGCAAGTTTAAGGCATACACATCGCCTCAGGAGTCCGATGCCTACTTTATGGTTGTTCCCACACCCTTTAAGGGCGATCATGAACCAGATGTGTCATACGTTGAGGCTGCTACACGTGCAGTGCTTCCTCTTCTGAAGGAAGGCGATCTCTATGTAATAGAATCCACTTCGCCTGTCGGAACCACAGAATTGATGGCTAATATCATCTTTACAGAACGTCCCGAACTCAAAGATAAGATATATATAGCATATTGCCCCGAGCGTGTACTTCCTGGCAATGTCATTTACGAGCTTGTCCACAACGATCGTGTTATTGGTGGTCTGAATCCCGAATCTACAGAAAAGGCCATTGAATTCTATTCACAATTTGTGCAGGGACAGTTACACAAGACTAATAGTCGTACTGCAGAGATGTGCAAACTTACTGAGAATAGTAGTCGTGACGTACAGATTGCTTTTGCCAACGAACTTTCTCTCATCTGCGACAAGGCTGGAATCAATGTTTGGGAATTGATAAATCTGGCTAACAAGCACCCTCGTGTCAATATCCTTCAGCCTGGATGTGGAGTGGGCGGACACTGTATTGCTGTAGATCCCTACTTCATTACAGCAGATTATCCTGCTGAAAGTCGAATTATTGCTATGGCTCGTGACATCAACAACTATAAGAGTTTCTGGTGTGCAGAAAAGGTCAAGAGCACTATGCTTGAATTCGAAATGAAGAATCACCGCAAACCTGTTGTTGCAATGATGGGACTGGCATTCAAGCCCAATATTGACGACCTTCGCGAATCTCCATCCAAGAGCATTGTAGGTCGTGTAATGATGATGTGCAACAATTCCGATATCCTTATTGTAGAACCAAATGTAACAGAGCATAAGCAATTCAAACTAACAGAGTATAACGATGCATATAACCAGGCGGATATTGTAGTTATGCTCACTGCTCACGATCAGTTCAAGACTTTGCCATACGACGAGAGCAAGGTCATTCTTGACTTCTGTGGCATATACAAGAAGTGATTGTTTCGCAATAGTTTAAGAATTGGAACTTAGTGTTAAATAACTAACTGTAAATGTTTTGAATTAACAGGGACGCTGTACAGCGTCCCTGTTGGTTCCATCATCGTTTTGCTATTTGCAAACAATATTACACAAGACATTGCCAACGAACTCACCTTCCTTCAATCTATAATAATATAATAAGGTGTCGTTAACTCCTCAACGTTAACTTCTCTAACCCTTCACCTTTAACCCTTAACCGCTCACCGTTATCCCTCCCCGTCCAATGTCAGCAACAGGTACTGCCATACGCCCGTTTGTCGTAAAGGACATGGTTTCGATGATCATGCAGAAGAAAAGACTTTCTTTTGTTGATGCATCCAACTATCTCTATTCGTCAGATCTGTATGCCAAACTTCTTGACGAGGAAGCAAAGATGTGGTATCTCAGCACACCAGCACTCTACGATATCCTTGAGGAAGAGAAACGCAATAAGCGCCACCAACCACTACCGGACAAGTTATT